>JAFDVT010000278.1 GCA_018268875.1 Acidobacteriota bacterium | reverse complement strand
GTTGGCCTTGCGGCTGACATAGGCGATCTCGCCCGGCGTGTAGATGCGGCGGACAAAACGGTCGCCCCAGCGTTCCACGGCCTTGCGGATGCGGTCCACTTCGCAGATGGCGATGCCGGTTCCGACGATCATGACGCAATTACCGGCACCGTGTCGCCTTCTCCAGGCGCCAGGAAGAGGTTCGCTTCGAGGCCGTGCTGCTTGTCGTACAGTTCGCGGTAACGGCCGTTGAGCGCGTAAAGTTCGGGATGCGTTCCCCGCTCGATGATCCGGCCGTCCTCGATGAACAGGATTTGCGAGGCGCGGCGAATCGTGGAAAGCCGGTGGGCGATCACGAACGTCGTGCGGCCGCGCATCAGAAACTGCAGGCCTTCCTGGATCATCGCCTCGGATTCCGAATCGAGGCTGGAGGTCGCTTCGTCCAGGATCAGCAGGCGCGGGTCGGCGAGGATCGCGCGGGCGATCGAGACTCGCTGCCGCTGGCCGCCGGACAGCTTGACGCCGCGTTCGCCGACGATGGTGTCGTAGCCTTTTTCAAAGCGCGTGGCGAACTCGTCGACACGGGCGATGCGGCAGGCCTCCATGATCTGCTCTTCGGTCGCGCCGGGGCGGGAAAAAGCTACGTTTTCGCGAATGGTGCCGTCAAACAGGAACGTTTCCTGCAGCACGACGCCCAACTGCGGCCGATAGCTATTCAGGCGGACCTGCGAAAGGTCAAGCCCGTCGACGCGCACGACGCCCGAATCGGGCTTGTGGAACGCGCAAACCAGGCCGATGACGGTAGACTTGCCGGAACCCGACGGACCGACCAGCGCGGTAACCGAACCCGGGGGCGAATCAAACGAAATGCCGTGCAGCACTTCCTTGTCCGTCTCATAGGAAAAGCGGACGTCCTCAAACGCGACGTGGCCGTTAATGGGCGGGATGTCGAGGACGCGGCCAGGGTCGCGGTCCTCGCGGGCTTCCTGCAGGACTTCGCGGGTACGTTCAAGCCCAGCGATCGCTTCGGTGAGTTGCGTACCGATACCGACCACCTGGAACACCGGCGCGACCAGGAACGCGAGGAACGTCGTGAACGAGACGAAGCCACCGAGGGTGAGGCGGCCGGCGAAGATTTCGTTCGCGCCAAGGTACATCACGCCCGCGCCGACCAGGCCGAGCAGGACACTGGCGGAAAGGCTCATGACGGAAATCGCCGTAAGCGACTTCGTGACGTTATCGAGCAGGCGGTTGACGCCCTTGGCAAAAGCGGCTTCCTCGCGCGTTTCGGCGTGGTAACCCTTGACGACGCGAACGCCGCCGAGCGACTCCGTGAGACGGCCTGAAACTTCGCCCATGATCTTGCCGCGTTCCTTGAAAATGGGGCGGATTCTGCGGAACGACCGCTGCAGGACCCCGGTGAAGGCAACGATCACGACCAGCGCCATGATGGTGATCTTGGGACTGATATTCATCAACACGATCAGGCTGAGGATCGCCGTCAGGATGCCTCCGGCGAATTCCACAAGTCCGGTGCCGATCAGGTTGCGGATGCCCTCGACGTCGCTCATGATGCGGGACACGAGCACGCCGGATTTGTTGGCGTCGTAATAGGTGACGGGCAGGCGGCCGATATGCGCTTGCACCTTCATGCGCATTTCCGCGATCAGGCGCTGTGCGGCTTTCGAAAGTAGCTGCGTGAGTGTGAACGAGGAGGCGCCCTGGATGAGCGTCGCGGCCAGGACGGCGCCGAGCAATGGCAGCAGCATTTCGTTCTTGTGCTGCCCGAGTACGTCGTCGATCAGGTATTTCGTCGAAAACGGCAGGACGAGTCCGGCGACGCGGTTGACGGCCATCAGGACGAGTCCCACGGCCAGGAGGCCGCGGCGGGGTCTGACGAGCGCCCAGATTTCGGGCCAGATGTCGCGGAAGCGCTCGCTGGCGCTACGTTTCGGTTTCTCGGAAGCCGGGGGAATAGCCACTCTATACTAGGATGCCAATTTGCGACAGAAAGTCGCACCGGCTATTTGGCTAGATCGCGAAACAGGCGCGGCCAGGGGATTGGTGCCCTGGCCGCAGTCCAGCGAGAGTACGTTGACCGTTATTCCGACGCGAGCTTGCTGTTCGCTTTGCTGTAGAGGAAGTAGATCACGAAGCCGACGAGCATCCAGGCGCCAGCGGTGAGCTGGGTGGTCCGGTCCACCGAGATGATGAGGCCCGAACAGATCAGGACGCCGAGCAGCGGTACGATCGGCACCAGCGGGGTCCGGAAGGGACGCTTGGCGTCGGGGTCCGAACGGCGCATGATCCAGACTCCGGCGCTGACCAGCACGAACGCGAAGAGCGTACCGATCGACGTGAGGTCGCCAGCGAGCGAGCCCGGCAGGAACGCCGAGAACAGTCCGACGAACACGAACAGGATCCAGTTGGACTTGTAGGGCGTCCGGAACTTGGGATGGAGTTCGGCGAAGACCTTGGGCAGCAGTCCGTCCTTGGCCATCGAATAGAACACGCGGCTTTGGCCCAGTAGCATCACCAGGATCACCGAGGAGAACCCGGCGAGGATGGCGACCGTCACCATGGTGGCGAGCCAGCCGTAGCCGGTCATGTACTTCTGAATCGCATAGGCGACCGACGCTTCCTTGCCCGCGATCTTGAATTCGCTCCAGTTGGCGACACCGGTGAGCACGTGGCCGAACAGGATATACAGGACCGTGCAAACCACCAGCGAGCCGAGGATGCCGATGGGCATGTCGCGGCCGGGGTTCTTGGCTTCCTGGGCGGCGGTGGATACGGCGTCGAAACCGATGAAGGCGAAGAACACGATGGACGCGCCGCGAACGACGCCGCCCCAACCATGCTTGAAGAAGTCTTCGTGACCGACCGTGCCTTCGGGGATCAGGTACGGCGTGTGATTCGCAGGATTGATGAACTGCCAGCCTACCGCGATGAACAGAAGCACGATGGCCACCTTGGTGAACACGATGATGGCGTTGACGGTGGCCGATTCTTCCGTGCCTTTGATGAGCAGCATCGTCAGCAGAAGCAGAATCACGAGCGCCGGGAAGTTCAGGATGCCGTGTACGCCGGTGGCGGAAACTTCGAGCGGTGAATGACACCACTCGAACGGTATCGTGCCGCCTAACAGATTATTGAGATACTCACTCCAGGCAATGGAGACGGTTGCGGCTCCTAGCGCGTACTCAAGGACGAGCGCCCAGCCGATGGTCCACGCAACGAACTCACCCATGGTGCAGTAGGCGTAGGTATAGGCGCTACCGGCAATCGGGATCATGGCGGCAAATTCGGCGTAACAGAGGCCCGCGAAGGCGCAGCCGAGAGCGGCCAGGATGAACGAAAGCGTCACCCCTGGTCCGGCAGCCTCGCCGGCGGCGGCCGCGGTTCTGACGAACAGACCCGCTCCGATAATGGCGCCGATGCCGAGGGCGATCAGGTTCTTGGCGTCCAGGGTGCGTTTCAGGGTTCCTTCGCCGGATTCCGATAGCTGACTCAGAAGGCTCGAAAGCGATTTCTTTCGAAAAATGCTCATATGGATGAATTCCTGATGACTATACCATACGCGGTTTAACGGGCCCTCTCCGGAAGGACTTTCAGCCACTCCAGCGTCGTGTTTTGAATGGCTTCGAGGGTGGGATTACCGGCTGGGATCAGGGCGTTGATCACCGCGATGGAGTCGGCGCCCGCCGCATACACCGCCGGAGCGGTGTCGAGCGTGATTCCTCCAATTGCAACCAGCGGGTGGTGCTTGGTGGAGGCGATCGCGCGCAACCGGGAAAGGCCGACGACAGGGTCGGGATTGAGCTTGGAGGACGTTTCGAAAATGGGTCCGATAGCCAGGTACGTGACGGCACGGTCGGCGCTGGCCGCGGCGAACTGTTCCTCGTTGTGAGTCGAAAAGCCGATCACCGTTTGGTCGCCGGTGACGGTTCGCGCCAGTTCCGGCGTGAGGTCGTCCTGGCCCAGGTGTAGCGCAGCGCCCAAGATCGCGGCGATGTCAGCGCGGTCGTTGATGACGTAAGGTACGTTGGCCTTGCGGCACATTTCGGCCAAACGCTCGGCGATCGAAAACACCGGGCGCAGGTACGGGCCCTTGTGACGGAACTGCAGGATTTCTACGCCAGCGTCGAGGTAGGCGGCGGCAAGATCTTCCGGGGAAAGCTGAAGACGCTCGCAGACGGTGGTGTCGACAATCGGGTACAGCCGCGGAAGAGTAAACGCCAACTCTATACGCTAGCGTTTCGCGCCGTTCGGTTCAAGCGCGGCGCCGGCCTGATTGAGAATGACGATGTCGACGCGGCGGTTCCTGGCGCGTCCCTCGGCGGTGTCGTTGGAATCGGTCGGCGCGACATCGGCATAACCTCCGATGGACAGGCGTTTGCGGTCCAACCCGCAGCGGGTGGACAAATCTTCGAGAATCGCGATGCTTCTGGCGGCGGACAGCTCCCAGTTGGACCGGTAACGCGAGTTGTGAATCGGCACCGAATCCGTGTGTCCTTCCAGACGCACAAGGTTGGGGATCTTGCGGCAGGCGTTGGCCACTTTGTCGAGCGCCGGGAATGAGGATTCAAAGACCTCCGCATCGCCTGAGGCAAACAGCAGGGATTGCGCGAAACTCACGACCAGGCCGCGGCTTTCCATCTTCAGTTGGACTTCGTTGCGGCCGATTTCCGAGGCCAGTTCGCGCGCCAGAGTTTCGAACGAGGACGCCAGCTCGCCGGTTGGCTTCTGGTGTTCCTCCTCGCCGCCCGCGCCCTTCATCTGCTTGTTGCCCTGCCCGAGGTCCTTCACCGTGCCGCCCAGGACGGCGGCGATGGAGCTTTCCTCGAACGCGCGCTTAACGGAATCCGCCATTTTTTGGGCACGCGATTTGTCGGCCTGCGTGGAAGCGAACATCACGACAAAGAACGCGAACAGCAACGTGATGAAGTCGGCGTAGGACACCAGCCATCGCTCGTGGTTGACGTGTTCCTCGGGTTTTTTCTTGCGTGCCATGCGAAGGAACCCGGCTATCTCGATCCGCCACCGGCTCGCGTGGTGGCCGACTCATGGTCGAACGCTTCGAGCTTGGCGCGCAGCAGCTTGGGATTCATTCCTTCGGCGATGCCCAGAACGCCTTCGAGCTTGAGTTCGGAAAGCGCGGTGTGTTCTTCGACCCGCGACTTGATCTTGGCAGCCATGGGCAGGAAGAAGATGTTGGCGAACGCGACGCCGTACACGGTGGCGACAAACGCAACGGCGATGCCGTGGCCGACCTCGTCAATATTGGCGAGGTTCTTCATCACCTGAATGAGGCCCAGCACGGCGCCGATGATGCCGATCGTCGGCGAGTAGCCTCCGGCCGACTCGAAGACCTTCGCTTCGGCATGGGCGCGCTGCTCTTCGACCGTCATTTCAAGCTCCATCATGCGGCGAATTTCCATGAGGTCGGTACCGTCCACCGCCAGCGTCAGAGCTTTACGCAAGAACGGATCGTCCAGTCGGTTGGCGGCGTCTTCCAGCGAAACGATGCCGTTTTTTCGGGCGTCGCCGGCCAGATGGATGATCTGATCCACGAGTTCCGAAGGTTTTTGCAGGTCCTCCGACCAAATCGACTTGACCCGGCGGAACGCACCGGTCAACACACGAACCGGGGTAGCGATCATCACCGCGCCAGCGGTGCCGCCCAAGACGATGACAGCGGCGGTGTACTGCGCGATGTCGCCGACCTCGCCTTTTTCGAGCAGGAGACCGCCGACAATCGCGGCGACAGCGAGAATTAC
>JAFDVT010000277.1 GCA_018268875.1 Acidobacteriota bacterium | reverse complement strand
GGCGCGGAGATTGTCGATCCGGTGGCGACGCCAACACTGAGCGGCCTCGACGGACCTGAGTTCGAAGTGCTGCTGTATGAGCTGAAGGCCGATTTGAACGCCTATCTCGAGGCGCGCGGCGGCGACATCCGGAGCCTCGCCGATGTCATCCGGTTCAACGAACAGAACGCCCGCCGCGAAATGCCGTTCTTCGGGCAGGAGACGTTTTTGCGCGCGCAGGAAAAGGGCGATCTGAACACCGCCGAGTACAAGGACGCGCTTGCCGCTTGCCGCCGCCTGAGCCGCGAGCAAGGCATCGATGCGGTGATGAACGAACATCGCCTGGACGCGCTGTTTGCGCCGACCGACAGTCCGGCGTGGCCCATCGACTGGTTGAACGGCGACCATTTCACCGGCGGCAGTTCCACGCTCGCCGCCGTCGCCGGATACCCGCACATCACGGTTCCCGGCGGGTTCGTGTACGGCCTTCCGGTTGGCATGTCTTTTATGGGTCGCGCGAATTCGGACGAGCAGTTGATCGGCTTTGCCTACGCCTACGAACAGCGGACCAAACATCGCCGCAAGCCTCGCTATCTTTCCACGCTCGACTTCCAGCAGGGACAATAGGAATACATGATCGTACTGATGCTGGCTCTGCTGCCCGTGGTGGGCGCCGACTTCCGCTTTGCCATCGTGGGGGACAATACCGGGCGCGCCAAGCCCGGGGTGTACGAAAAGGTCTGGAAGCAGGTGGATGCGTACAAACCCGCGTTTACCGTAGCGATCGGCGACGTCATCGAAGGCAAGAACGACGCGACGCTCGAGGCCGAATGGGCGGCGATGCAGCCTGTGTTCGCTGGCTTGGGCAAGTACCCGCGCCTGTTTGTGGCGGGCAATCACGACATCTGGTCCACGGCCTCGCGTGCTGCGCTCGAGAAGTTTACGGGGCGCCCGGCATGGTTCGGGTTCGATCACAAGAACGTCCACATCACCGTGCTCGACAACAGCGAGACCGAATCGCTCAGCGACGCCCAATTGCTGTTTCTCGAAAAGGATCTGGCCGCCAACCAGGACAAGGACCTGCGCTTCGTGTTCTTTCACAAGCCCTTCTGGCTGATCCCGCTGAAGCTGCAGAACCTGAATGCGCCGTTCCATCAAATGATGAAGAAGTACAAGGTGCATTCCGTGTTCAGCGGGCACGTGCATCAGACGCATCGCATTGTTCGCGACGGCATCGTGTACTGGTGCGTACCCAGTTCCGGCGGCGACCTGCGCGGGAAGGATTCGTTTGAGACCGGGTGGTTCTACGGCTACGTCACCGGCGAGGTGAAAGGCAAAACGCCGTCCTTCCGCATCCATCGCCTGGACACCGGAACCTCCATCCCCGCCGAGGCGTGGGGCGAGAACGGTCCCGCAAAATGAGCCATACGGTTCTGGATGTCGGCTGCGGCATTAAGAAATATCCAGAGTCCATCGGGCTGGACGTCAACCCGCGCAGCAAGGCCGATGTTTTGGCGGACCTCGACCGCTTTCCCTATCCGTTCGCCGACGGGTCGTTCGACGAGGTCCGCGCGATCCATGTGATCGAACATGTCAGCGACGTGATGCAGACGATGGAAGAGTTCCACCGCCTGACCCGCAAGGGTGGCAAGGTATTTATCGTGACGCCGCATTACACGGACTTCAGTTCGTTCTGCGACCCGACGCACCGCTGGCATCTGAACAGCTTCAGCCTCCGCTATTTCGGCGAGGACAACGCCGGGTACGGCTATTACTCTCATGTCAGATTTCGTGAGAATTCTGTCCGGGTAAAGCTACTGAATCTATGGAAGGTGTTGGGCTTCGAGTTCCTGGTGAACCATTCCCGCACGTTCCGCAAATTCTGGGAACATTACCTCTGCTTCATCATTCGCGGCAAGGTAATTGAATGGACGCTCGAAGTTGTTTAGATGGCTGTATCGAATTGCCGACCGGGTTCGCGACGCTGTGCGCCGCAAACGCTGGGATAAAGATCATGCGCTGGGGCGCCGCGCCGAGGACCTGACGCACCGGTACCTGCAGGGCCGCGGTATGACAGTGGTCGCCCGGAACTACAAAACCCCGGCCGGGAGCGGGGAACTGGACGTGGTTGCCTACGAAGGTGCGACGCTTGTGGTGGTGGAGGTAAAGTCGCGGTCGAGCCTGGAATTCGGGCCGCCTGAGCGAAACGTCGACTTCGAGAAAGAATACAAGCTGATGCGTGGCGCCGAGGACTTTGCGCGGCGTGCGGGAGTTCCGCTGACCAACGTTCGGTTCGATATCGTCTCGGTCGTATTCACAGGTGGAAAACCGGGGATACGCCACTTTGAAGATGTGTTCCATCCCGATGAAAACACGCCTTTCCCCCGGTTGGTGTAACCTAGGGATTTGATCGTGCGCCCTTTCCTCTGTACAGGTTCGGCATTCTTTGGAGAATGCGGTTACCGTCGTGGATTGACAGCGGGGAGCACCATCCATGCCTCTTCTGCCGCTCCCGGCGGTGGCCAATGCTGATCGATCCTGAAGTGGTGGGAAGAGCCCGGACGGGTGACTCCCAGGCGTTTAACCAGATCGTGCAGGCGTGCCGGAAGCCGATTCTCGGAACGATCCGACGGCTGATCGGGAACCCGGACGATGTGGAAGACGTCGCTCAGGAAGTCTTCGTGCGGGTGTATTACTCGCTGGATCAGCTTCGCAGTGACGAAGGGTTCGAACCGTGGTTGTACCGGCTGACGGTGAATGCGGCGTACGATTATCTGCGCCGGAAGCGCCGGCGGCACGAGTCGCGAATGTCGGACCTGGGAGAAGACCAGGTCACGTTGGCGGAGGCCGCGGAGGGGACCAAGAAGAGCGCGGATGCGGTCCGGAAAACGAAGGCGCGGGAGTTGGTAGAATCGCTGCTGTCGAACGTCTCGGACCAGGACCGGATGCTGTTGCTGCTGAAGGAAGTGGAAGGTTTGTCGTTGAAGGAGCTCGAAAGGGTGTACCAGGTGAAGGAAAATGCCCTGAAAGTTCGATTGTTCCGCGCCCGGCAGCGGGTTCTGAAAGCGTTCGAAGGCCGTGGTAGTTCGGTCGAAGAGAAGTCTGTGGAAAAGAAGAAAGAAGGAGACCAATGAACGAGTTTCCGCGGGAGTTGCAAGAAGTTTTCCGGAGTTATCGGGAGGCTATGCCCGATCCGGAGCCCAGCGTGAATTTCACGCCGGTATTGTGGGAAAAAATTGAAGCCCGCCGGTCGTCGTTTACGATCATGCGGCGGTTGACGCACGGGCTGGTAAGCCTTGCGACGGCCGCGGCGCTGGTGTTGGGCGTGTTCGTGATCCCGCAGGTGCAGAACCGCCGGGCGCTGTCCACGTCGTACGCCGAGGTGGTGGCCGAGGAAGGCAACTCCGCCCAGGAGATCGCCACGGCCTTTGCCGCGCCGCTCACTCCGGTCACTGGAGTTCCGGCGCAATGACACTGTCGCGACGCGCCACGGTGCTGTATTCGCTGCTGGTGTTTGCAAGCGGCAGCCTGCTTGGCGCCCTGACGCACCGGTTGTACATGGTGAGCACGGTGAGCGCCACCGCGCGTCCCGGGACGCCGGACGAATGGCGGCAGAAGTACATGGCGGAGATGCAGTCGCGTTTAAAGCTAAACGAACAGCAGATCCTGAAGTTGAACATCTATCTGGACGAAACCCGGAGCCGCGTGCGCGAGGTTCAGGCCAAGGCGAAGCCGGAAATCGAACAGATCAAGAAGGAACAGCGGGAAAAGATCAAGGTGATGCTCGATCCGGCGCAGAAAACCGAGTACGAAAAGCTGCTCGAGGAACGCGCCAAGCGGGAAGAAGCGGCCCGTCAGGCCGGCAATGGTGGCGGCGGCAGTTTCTGAACCTCTGCGCTGTGCCAAGGAAAATACAAAAGGCCGCCCGTTGAGGCGGCCTTTTTCGTTGTCGCTGCCGAAAGCCGGCGTTAGTTGACCGCGGGGGCCTTGGCGCTGGCGCGCTTGGCTGCCAGTTCCTTGCCCTTTGCCAATTTCTTCTGGAAACGGTCGACTCGCCCTTCGGTATCTACCAGCTTTTGACGGCCGGTGAAAAACGGATGGCAAGACGAGCATATTTCCAACCGAATGTCGCCCTTGTGGGTCGAGCGCGTCTGGAAGGTGCTTCCACAGGCGCAGACCACGCTGACGACATCGTAAGCCGGATGGATCCCTGCTTTCATGTGTCTTGTCTCACTTACCTTTCAAGATTGTCGGGCGCGAGCGAACGCCAGGTTCACGCGCATCCCGAACTCCAACCAGTATAGCAGCAGAAAGCCCCGGGTAGCCTTCGTTAGGCCCCGGGGCTTCTGTACTTATAACACGCGAAAGTAGCGCTCAGAGTCGCGCGAGGTGACCGGTCCACAGGAGGATCGGCACGCCCACTGCAAGCGTAGCCTGAACGTTAGAGCAACAACTTCAGCAGTCAGCCACCTCACGCGTGGACATCTTGCATTTATCGCTACCAGTACTCATATATTGACTGGACCACCTCCTTTCTCAGTGATACCTAGATCATAGGGCGAAAACAGGAGGTGGTCAAGCACTGCCGATGTTAAAAACGCATCTGCAGGGAGAGCTGGAAGAAGCGCGGCAGATTGGTCTGGTCGCCGGTGCCAACGATGCGGCCGAAGTTGCCGTTGTTGACGTCCGTATTGACGCGATTGAACCACTGCGGAGTGTTGGTTGCGTTCATCGCCTCGGCGCGGAAGATGAAGTCCACGCGTTCGGCCACCCGGGTGCGCTTGATCATAGCGAGGTCCAGGTTGTAGATGCCAGGCTGGCGGACGCCGGTGAAGCGGCTGGACCAGTTCTGGAGCGTAGCGGCGGGGCGAACCGTCCAGGCGGCGACTTCGCTATCGGAAGCGCAGCGCGAACGGGTGCCGTTGGCGAGGATCGTGCAGTTGTTGAACCAACGGTCCAGGCTCTGGTTGGAGGCCACCATGCTCGCGCCGGTGGGAACCGTGTTCGGATTACCCGGCAGAGCGATGGGCATGCCGGACTGGATACGGGCGATACCCGAAACTTCCCAGCCACCGACGATGTGCTTCACAACCGAGGGCGAACTGTGCAGGAAGTGGCGGCCCGCGCCGAACGGCAGTTCGTACACGCCGTTCAACTGCAGGTTATGCGGGGTGTCCCAGGCGGCGATGACGCGTTCCGGAGTCGTGTCCTGCGCATTGCGGTAGGCCACCTGCTCGATGTTCTTCGAGAAAGTGTACGACGCGCTCATGCTGACGCCTTTGGCCATACGCTTGACGATCATGGCCTGGAAGCCGTTGTAGAAGGACTTGCCGACGGGGCGGAACTGTTCCTGAATGCCCAGGAACTGCGGGAACGGGCGCAACAGCTGCGAGCGCGCGATGTTGGCGGCGTTCAGCGAGGTACCGGGCACGCGGCCGGCAAACGGGTTGGCTACGGTGGTGTTCAGATACGTCGCGCCCTGGGCGAGATCCGCCGCGGACACTTCGTTGATCTGCTGGCTCACCTGCAGTTCGTTTACGCGGTTGCCCACATAGCCCACGGTGAACAGAAAACGACCGGGAAGTTCCCGCTGGATTTCCACCGAATACTGATGGGTGTACGGCAGCTTGTTGCCAATGACGCCGTAGGAGAAGCCCTGGCCGAGGTTGGCCGCAAGGCCGAGCGAGTTGCCCACCGGACGCAGAATGCCGCCGGGGAAGGGGTTGTCGATGAAGTTTTCCGGACGACCCGTCACCGTCGACGTCACCATGCTGGTGCGCTGGTTGAAGCCGGGCGCGATGGCCGGTTCGTCGAACTGCTGCGCGTAGATGAGGCCGTAGCCGCCGCGGAGCGAGGTCTTTTCGCTCAGCTTGTAGGCAACGCCGAAGCGCGGCGCAAAGTTGTTGGCATCCGAGTCGTAGGCCGCGCGGGGATTGCCGCCGACGCCAACGTAGCGGAGGCCGCCGCGGACGTTGAGTCCGGGAACCTGGAGCGGGCTGGCCGAGGTGGTGTCAAAACCGCGAAGCAGGGCATTGAAGCGTTCGGTGAGGCCGCCGCGGTAATCCCAGCGCAGGCCGAGCGTCAATTTCAAACGTTCGGTGACGCGGAAGTCGTCGTTGACGTAGTAGGCGAAGGCGGGCATCTGGCGGGCGGGCTGCGTGTTCACGTCGATGTAGGCGGACTGCACCGTGCCCAGCAGGAAGCTGGCGATGGAGTTGCCGCTCGAGGAGGCGACGGCCAACGGATTGGCGCCGGTGAACAACTGGGTGAACTGGAAGTTACCAGCCGCATCGCCGGGCTGCTGCGAGTTGTTGCGGATGAGGCGCCATTCGCCACCGGTCTTGATGGTGTGGCGGCCCAGGGTCTTGAAGATCGCGGCCTGGCCGGACACGGTCTGCGAGATCGGGTCCACGCTCTGGACGGAAGCGCCCGCGCCTTCATAACCGTCGAAGGTGAAGCGGGGGAAGTTGTTCAACGCCTGGCTCTTGTAGAGAGACGAGAAGCCGATGGTGGAAAGGTCGAAGTTGGCTCCCGGAGAGAAGCCGCTCTTCGACTGGAAGCGCGCGAAGCCGGCGCGCAAGTCGAGTACCGTGGTGGCGTTGAACGTGTGCGTGAACTGCACGGTGGCATGGTGGTTGTCGCGGGTGAACGGGCTGTTGCCGCTGGTGTCCGCCACGTTGATGTTGTTGATCGTCGAATAGCGGTAGCCGCGGGTTTCCTGCAGCGCGTTGCGCGAATAGCGGATGAAGAAGCGGCTCTTTTCCGAAATCACCCAGTCGCCACGGCCGTGGTATTCGGGGTAGATATCGACGAACTTACGCGTGCTGCTGTTGTTGGCCAGGTTGTTGAGGCCGGTGACCGCGTTGCCCGCCACGTTACCGCCGGGGATCAGCTTCAACACAGCCGCCGCCACCGGATTGATGCGGGACACCGGAATGACGTTGCCCGCGAAGGGCTGGCGCTGGAAGCCACCCGTGACTGCTTCCGTGGTGAGCGGATCGTAGATGGTCTGCAGGCGGCCGACGTCGAAGTACGTCTGCGAAAAGTCGCCGGCGCGCTGCTGCGACGTGGGAACCGAGGTGTTGAACGGATCGGGAATCACCTGCCGGATCTGTTCGGTGCCGAAGAAGAAGAACAGCTTGTTCTTGAGGACCGCGCCGCCCACGGTGCCGCCGAACGTATTAATGTTCGAGGACTGGCGAGGCACGCCATTACGATTGTTGTTGAACGTGTTGGCGTTCAGCACCGTGTTCTGCAGGTATTCAAACAGCGAACCATGCCACTGGTTGGAACCGCTCTTGGTGCTGATGTTGATCACACCGCCGGTGGTGCCGCCGTACTGGGCGTCATAGGTGGTGGTCTGCACGCGCATTTCGTCGGTGGTTTCCGACTGGGGGATAAAGGTTACGGAATTGGCGCGGCCCAGGGCCGTAACGCCGTCCACGAGGAGTTCGTTCATCGACGGACGTCCGCCGTTGATGGAGATGCTGCTGCTGCCGCCGGTGTCGAACGGGCGGAGGCGGGTAACCGAAGCGGTAACGGTAACGCCGGGCGACGTCCAGGCCAAGGCCATGACGTTGCGTCCCTGCAACGGGGTGGCTTCCATACGGCGGGTGTCGACGGTGAGGCTTCGGTCGGCGCTTTCCGTCTCAATGACGGTGGCGCTGGCCTCGACATTGATGGTCTGCGTGACGTCGCCGACGGCCAGTTGGACATCGAGCGTCGCACGTTCGGCCACCTGCAGATTCAGGCCGGATTGCACCTTCTTCTGGAAGCCGGGCTGTTCGACGCTGACGGTGTATTCGCCAGGCTGCAGGAACAGAATCTGGTAGAAGCCTTCCGTATTGGTGGTGGTTTGCGAAGGAGCCTTGGTGGCGTTGGAGGTCGCAGTTACAGTAGCGCCGGAGACAGCGGCGCCGCTGGGATCGGTTACACGGCCGGCAAGGGAGGCGCGGAATTCCTGCGCGTTTGCCGGTAAAAAGCATGAAACGAGAAGAGTAAAGAGCAGAGCCCACTTGGCTCTATTTATCTGCATGGTCAGCAATCCTTAAGGTTTTTGCACCTTGTAAAACCTGCGGCGGAAACAACAATTTCCCGAACGGCGTGGTTGGTACTAGTTGGTCTTGGTTTGGCCGTTCCGATGGCGGGTCTTGGGCACTATGTTACAAAAATAGACCCCCCTTCCGCTTGGGGTGCCCGGCGGCGCCAGGGTGACGGTCAATTTTTTGGAACGGTCCAACAGGGCGGGTGCATCTAAAAGGGCGCAGGCCTCCATCACCGTGGAGGCCTGCTGGTACAGCGTCACAGAAGGTGCTTAGAACGAGATTTTGAGGCCCAACTCCACCTGGCGGCCGAAGTAATTGCCGCGCTGCCGGATGGCTTTGCCGAAGTTCGAACTGGTAACGCCAAGGTCCGGATCGGCCCGGTTGAGCCGGTTGGTGGCGTTGAAGGCGTTCATGGTCAGTCCCGCCCTTACCCGTTCGGTGATCGCGAAATTTTTGGCGAGCGACGTGTCCAACTGCATCGTACTGGGACCGGTGAGTCCACCGTAATTGATGGGGTTGGAGCGCGGCGTGAAGGCCGGGAGCACGGAAAACGCCGCCGTGTTGAACCAGCGGTCCGGCGTCGGATCGCTGATCCTCGGGTCGCCATTCACCTGCAGCGCGCCGAAGTTCAGGAACGCGCCGGAGTTATAGTAGAGCGCGCCCATCAACTGCCAGCCTCCGAATATGCCGTCCACAAACCGGTTGGCGTTGGACATAAACTGCCGTCCCTTGCCGAACGGCAACTGGTAGGTTCCGGCGCCGTTGAGGCGATGGCGGGGATTGGCGCTTTCGATCAGGCGCGGCGCATTGGCGTAGTATTCCGGATCGTTAAAGAAACCGTCGCTGCGTTCGCGGATGTAGGCGTAGCCCATCAGCAGGTTGAACCCGTTGACGAAGGGACGCCGAACCTGGATCTGCAAGGACTGGTAGCGTTCGCGGAACCCGTTGTTGCCGACCTGGAAGATCGTCCCGTACTGGGGATACGGATTGAGCAGCGAGCCGATCGACACCTGCGCCTGGTTCCGCGTCGGGCCGGGAAACTGCTGGGGCGTCAGATATTGATAGAACGGATTGGCGACGTTGGCCTGCAAGGCGGTCTTGTAGGTGTAGGACAACTGCGGGTCCTGCAGGTTCATGTTGCGGCTGTACAGCAGGTTCTTGCCGAAGTTCATGAAGCCCGTCACGTCGGCGATGAACTTGCCCGGGAGTTCGTGCTGGATCGAGAGCGATAAGCGATCGTTCACCGGACGCCGGAGGTTTTGGTTGAACCACAGCACCGGAGAACCGCCCAGGCCGAGAGCCGGGCCAAAGTCCTTGCCGCGCGGCGCGATGAGCGGGTTCTTGTCCGCCGGATAAGGATTGGACAAGCTCGCCTGAGGAACGCCCTGCAGGAGGCCCTGCACCGCCTGCGTCGCGTCGTACCCCATGTAGGCGGGCTCCAGGTAGTTGAGCGCTTCAAAGCCGGTGAACGGGGCGTCGATAAAGACATATTCGTTGGGCGTCGTGAAGCGCGAGTACCCGAAGCGTACCGAACTCTTGTTGTTGACGCGCCAGGCAAAGCCAAAACGCGGCATGAAGTTGGTCCACTGACGGTTCCACGAGTACTTGTTGTTCTGGTCGGTGAACACCCACTGGCCGTTCAGGTTCCAGGGCTGCCGCAGGTACTGCTGCACCGCCCCGGGCACCGTTGGAGGATTGTTGCGGAGGTCGGGATTGGTGGCGGCAAGATCGAGGTAGCGCGACATCCGGTAGTCCGGGTCAAACCACGGCGTGTCGAACTCGTAGCGGAGTCCCACGTTGATGGTGAGGTTCCGGCTGATCTTCCAGTCGTCCTGGAGGAAGAATCCGAAGAAGTTGCTGCGAGGCTGCTTCACCGGTTTGACGATGGCGCGGCTATTGCCGTCGACGGCGCCCAGCAGGAACGAGGCGTATTCATGCCCGTAGCGCAGGGTGTCCGGACTGTTGAAGGTGTTGGCCGTCAACGCCTGGGGGAAGCTGAACAACGTGTTGCCCGTGACCAGCGACGCGCCGCCCGAATGGCGGAATTCGCCGCCCGCCTTCCAGTAATGGTTCCCGCGAGCCTGTGAGAGCTTGGCGCTGTAGCTGTAGCCTTTGGGGTGCTGGTACCAATACGTACCGCCCATGCCGAAGCCGGAACTACCGATGGTGAGGCCCGGAATGTAGCTGGGCAGGGAGTCGCTGCGGACAAAGCTCTTGTACCAGTCGCTGTTCGGCCAATATTGCGAGAGGTTCGAGGAAGGGAAATAGTCGCGCGGCGAGTCGAAGTCGTCCACCAGCGAATGGTAGTCGCCGTGGATGTTGACGACGGTGGTGGGCGTCATGGTCCACACGGCGTCGCCGACGATGGAGGTCGCATGGCGGGCGGACGGATTCTGCACGATGTACAGCGGCGAGTTGTTGCCGGTCGGGTCGTTGGACGTCGTGGTGGTGTGGAGGCGCGAATAGCGGCCGGAGACGCGCCATTTGTCGTTGATGACGTAGTCGACGCGGTCGGAAAAATTCCAATACTCGGTGCGGTTGGAAAGGATCGACTTGAAGTTGTTCAGATTCGTGAGGTTGTCGGGGTTCGCATTGGGCTTCCAGAGCAGGCCCAGAAACTTGAGCGCCGTCGGATCCATGCGGTTGGCCGGGATGATGTTGCCGGCAAACGGCGTGCGGTTCACGACGCCGTTCTCGGCCGTGGTCGAGTAAGGATCAAAGATCGCGCGCACCGGGTTGCCGGCGGCGGCGCTGAGCGATTGCGAAAAGTTGCCGGTCCGTTCGAGGTCGGTCGGAAGCGTGCGGAAGTAATTGATGGGGTTCTGCTGCTTCCACACTTCGTAGGTGGCGAAGTTGAACAGCTTGTTCTTTTTGATCGGATTTCCCACCGAAAAGCCGTACATATTGTTCCGCGCCAGGGACTTGCTGGGCGGCGAAATCGTGCGGTCGGTCTTGGCGTTGAGCGCCGGATTGCGCCCCAGGAACCACGCGTTGCCATGCCATTCGTTGGTGCCGGATTTCATGGTGATGCTGATGCCTCCGCCGGCCGAATGGCCGCTTTCGGCGTCCACCGAGTTCTGCTGTACGTTCACTTCCTGGACGGCGTCCTGCGGCGGCGTGTAGGTCGCCTTGTGGCCGATGCCAATCGGGGAGCCGTCCACCAGCAGGTCGTTTTTGAGGTTGGTGCCGCCGCCAAGTTCGACGGAGTTGGCCGCCCAGGAGTTGTAGGCGTTCATTTCCGTTCGCGTATTGACGGCGTTTGGCTGCAGAAGGGTGAGCTTGAACGGATTGCGGTCGAACCGCGGGAGTTCGTTGGCAAGCTTGGTGTCGATGGTGAGCTGTACGTTGGCGTTGTTGACGTTCACCTGAACGGGAGAGTCGGTGACGGTGACGGATTCCTGCATCGACCCCGGATTGAGCGTCGCGTTGACCGAAATGCTGGCTCGCGCTTCCACGAGAATATTGTCCTGCACGAAGCGCTTAAATCCGGTGAATTCGACGGCCAATTGGTAGTTGCCGGGATCCACATAATCGAAGATGTAGGACCCGGAGTCGTTGGTGGTTCGAGTGGATTGGACGCCTGTGTTCTTGTTTTGAAGCGTAACGGTGGCGCCAGTGATGATCGCTTGCGAAGTGTCGCTGACCGTGCCTGTGATTCGTCCGCGATAGTCCTGGGCAAGAGCGGCGAGGGCCGCCATCAGAAAAGCGGTGGGGAGTTGGAGGCTTTTCATTCTGGCCGCCCACGCTATCACATTGGCAGCGTATTTTCAAAAACAATGTGAAGTGATTAAAACTGATAATACAGGAATACGCTCTTGCCGTTGTTGATAAATAGGTAGCAAATAAAGAGCGCGAAGCCGCTCGCAAACGCCCACCTGCGAATCGCGGGAACGCGGATTTCATGGGTCTCCGGAACCGTGGCAATCAGCAGGAGCCCAACGGCCACCCATCCGGTGAGCGCGACCGGAACCGCGTGGGCGGAAGCGGAAGGCACGAACATCCGGTGGAGCCAGAGCGCGGCGGCGTCGAGCGAATCGGCTCGAAACGGCACCCAGCCGATCACCACCAATAGGTATGTCGCGATCCGGCGGACGAGAACCGGAATGCGGGAAACCCACGGTTGCAGCATCTTTTCCAGGGAGAGCAGCAGGCCATGGTAGGCGCCCCAGATCAGGAACGTCCAGTTGGCGCCGTGCCACAACCCGCCCAACACCATCGTCAGCATCAGGTTGCGATAGGTCTTCCATTCGCCATGCCGGTTGCCGCCGAGCCCGATGTACAGATAGTCCCGCAGCCAGGAGGACAAGCTGATGTGCCAACGCCGCCAGAAATCCGCAATACCGGTAGCGCGGTACGGCGCGGCGAAATTGATCGGGATCTGCAGCCCGAACAGGCATCCGAGGCCCACCGCCATGTCCGAATACCCGCTGAAGTCGAAGTACAGTTGCAGGCTGTAGGCGAAAGCGGCCGTCCAGGCCCCGACGCTGGATAGCGTTGCGACATCTTGCAGGGCGGGGTTCAGGTACAGCGCGATCTGGTCCGCGATGATCACCTTTTTGATCATGCCGATGGTGAAGTACGACACGCCTTTCACGAGCATGTCCGGCTTCAGCGGGCCGTCAATGTGCGCAAGGTCGTCTTCGATCTGGCGGAACCGCACGATCGGCCCGGCCACCAGTTGCGAGAACAAATTGACGTAGGTGATGTATTCAAAAATGTTGGTCGCGGCCCGCACCCGCTTGGAATACACGTCCAGAACATACGAGATGGTGTGAAAGGTATAGAAGCTGATGCCGATAGGGAGCGTAATTTCGAGCAACGGCAACGGAAAGCTGGGAATCGCGTCGCGAAGGCTTCGCGCAAAGAACGAATAATATTTGAAAACGCCCAGGATGGCGAGGTCGACGGCCACCGAGAAATAGGCAATCCGCCTGCCTTGCGCGGGGAACCGTTCGATGGCCAGGCCCGCCGCATAGCTGAACAGAGCGGAAAACAGCAACAATCCGCAAAAGCGCCAGTCCCACCATCCGTAGAAGACGAAGCCGCTCAGGGCGAGCAAGACGTAACGCTGCGTTTTATCCCGCGCCAGCCAGAACAGGGCGAAGGTAATGGGCAGGAAGACAAGCAAAAAGACGTTTGAGTTGAAGACCATGCTACTGCTCCCAACTCGCGGTCAGCACGTGTTCGACGCGCGTCGCGTTGGTGTTGTCGAAATGGTTGCAGTCATACCAGCCTTCGCCGGCTGGGTCGAGCGATCGCGTGTCGTGCAGATCGTGTGTTTCGGCGCCCAACGCCGCCACCTCGCCGAGCACCGCGCGGGCGCCAGACAGGAGTTGCGAGTACTCGGTTCCAACCGCCATGAACGCGGCCGTTTGCGGGTGAGGACCGGTGAGCCAGACCACCACTTTGGCGCCGGCGCCTTGCGCCTCCTGGACGGTCGTCTTCAGATACCGAACCTGGGCCGGAGACAAAGCATCGGTCTCCTCGATCTTCCGGCGGCACAGCGCCATGCATCCCGGCATGTCGGCCGAGAGTGCGAACGTGCCTGCCCGGCGTTGGCCGTCGAGAAAACGGTACTGCAACGTGCCGTCCGGCGCGAATCCGACCACCGGTTGCCGCGGGCGCACGGCAAAATAGATCGACAACAAAACACTGCGCGCGTAGGACCAGGCGGCCATGCGCGGCACAATCGCTTCCAGATATTCCAAGGTCGAAGGCTCACCCGTCGCCAGTTCGCGCAGCGGATGCAGAGAATCGCCAATCGAGCGCGCATCGCGAAGGGACTCGACATCGAGCCCGATCAACACCAGCTTTGGAACCTGCCCTTTGCGGCCCATCGACCAGCGCAGCGCCGCCAGCGTATCTTCCCCTTTGGCGCTGGCGAGGCCGAAGTTGAAGAATCGCAACCCCGTGTGGCGGCCCAACCGTTCCGCGTTCAGCAGCATGCTGCGGCTTGACCCCAGGACCAGCCCGCCCACCGGTTGGCGCGGCGCGGCCTCGAGGTAGGCGTCGAGCAACGTCAATTTCTCATTGCGATAGTCGCTGCGAACCGCCGGAAACGGATGGCCGGCCGCGACCGCGAAATCACGAACCGGATTCACATAGTAGGCGAGCCCCAGATATAGGATCGCGGGACCGAAACATCCGGCCAGGAAGAGCGCGCCAAGGCTCCAGGTTCGGCTGCTGGCGCGAATACTGCGGGCGTGAATCGAGGCTGCACTGGAGACGACTGCGTCCATGTTCCTTTGGTACTCTTCGGCCTATTCCACCGAACCTTAAGAAAAAATCACGTGGCGGGCGCACCTACCTTAAGTCCCGTAGCGCGAAAGTGCTATGCGAGGTGGGGTAGCGTTGGAATGACGGTGCCAAAGCTGGCAAAAAACAGGCGGAAACGATCTTCCGGGCTGCCTACGACCGCAGGGTTTTCCGGTAAAGGTTCTAGGGTATTTCCGAGGGAGGCCCTAAGTTGGTGCGAGATTGCTTCGAGTACTAGAACCGCCCATAATCGAACCATCCAGGTTACTCGGAGGAAACTCGCCGGAAGCGAGCCCGCATCTGTCTAGGAGAGACAGGCTTGGGCTGGTGGAATTGGCGAAGCTACAAACCTGGAATGTTTGGAGTTGAAGGGATCCCTATGATGGAAAATGCTTTCGCGACGCTCGAACAGGAAGCGGGAGAATCCGGAGAACGGAAAAAAACGAACATCCGCGTGGTCATCGCGGACGACCATCCGATCGTACGGGACGGTTTGAAGAAACTGCTGACGATCGAATCGGATATCGAAGTGGTCGGGGAGGCGGGCGACGGGCGGGAGGTTCTGGAGGTCATTCAGAACGTGGATCCGGACGTGTTGCTACTCGATCTCCGGATGCCGAATCTGGATGGTCTGAGCGCGCTGCAGGCTTTGCAGCAGGCAAACAAACGAACGCGTGTCATCGTGTTGACGGCGTCGGAGGACAAGAACGAATTTGTCCAAGCCATGAAGTTGGGTTGTTCCGGTATCGTGCTAAAACAAACCGCGCCGGACTTGATCGTGAAGTCGATCCGCAAGGTGCATTCGGGCGAAATCTGGCTGGATTCGCATACTACCGCGGCCGTGATGCGGCAGTTTTCGACCGGTCCGGAACATAGCGCGGCGGGACCTGGCGCCAAGGGCCGCGAACGTTCGCCACTGTCGCAGCGGGAACGCGAAATCGTCGCGCTCGTTGCGCAAGGCTACAAGAACAAGGAAATGGCCGAAAAAATGTTCATTTCCGAGCAGACGGTGAAGAACCACCTGCACAACATCTTCGACAAGCTCGGCGTGTCGGACCGGTTGGAACTGGCCCTGTACGCCATTCACAAAGGTCTGCATCTCAACGGCGACCGCTAAACAATACGAACGAACAAACGAATGCGCGAGCTTTACGATCCGGGCGTGGTAATGTTCCACTCCCGGATCACGCGCGTTTTGCGCTCGTATCCAAGCACGCTCACCGTCGCCGTATCGAGAGCCAGCAACCGGCCCGTGACCGGCGGCAACCCGATCCAGACCGCCGCCAGAATCCGCAGAATGTGCCCGTGCGCGAACAGCGCCACATCCTGATTTGGCGCCGCTTTCACGACTCGTTCCACAACCTGCTTCGCTCGCTCACCGACCTCTAGCAGCGATTCCCCGCCGGTAATCGGCGACAGCCACACCGACCAGGACGGATCCTCGGCCCGGATCTGCGCCGTCGTACGGCCTTCATACACGCCGTAATCCCATTCCCTCAAATTCGGGTCCGTCTGCGCGACGTTCCCGAGTCCCGCGAGTTCGCAGGTTTCACGGGCGCGCGACAGCGGGCTGGTCAACACCAGAGCGAACCGGTACTGGCTCAGGTATGATCCGAGCAGCTTCGCCCTGCGGCGTCCTTCGTCCGTCAATGGGATGTCGGTACGGCCGGTGTGCTGCCCGCTCTTGGACCACTCGGTTTCACCGTGTCGGATTAGAAAAATGCGTTGTTGCGGATCGCCGCTCATGTTTTGTTTTCGCGTTCGCCGGCGATTTCGAGTACGATCTGCCACAGCAGTTCGACGCCGTCGTGTAGCCTGTCAACCGCTAGTTTTTCGCCGGGTCCACCGTCGCCGGTTTCGCCGAACAAAGGCAGACCGTAGACGCCCACGCCGCGCGACCGCAGATACGCGTTGCCGGTGGGGCGAACCGAAATGGAGGGCGCGATCAGGTCTTCGGGATGCATCCGCGTCAGCAATGCCTGCATGCTCCGGAAGGGAGCGCTCGATACCGAACTCGCCTCCGCGCCCGGAACCTGTGGACCCGGCGCCAGCGCCAGTTCCACGCCCGCGTCGCCGATGGCCGTGCGAAGCCGGTTCAGCATCTCGTCGCGGCTCAGGCCGGGCAGGCGGCGAACCTCCACCAGCGCTTCGGCGCCGGCATTTGCCCCGCGGCTCGAACCTCGAATGGTCAACGGTTGAATGGTGTCGTGGACGAGTTCGGAAAACGCGGGGTTGCGGGCCTTCATTTCGCGCATGGCCGCAACGGCTGTCGCCGGAGTTTCGATCCGCGCGAGCAGTGGCGTCAGCCATTCGTTGCCGCTCAATTTGGCAATCTCACGGAAGTAGCGCCGCGTTACGGGATTCAGGCGAACCGACGGTTCGGCCTCGTTCAGGCGGATGATCGCGCGCGAAAGGCGCGAAATCGGCCCTTCCTGCCGGGGGCCGGCGACTCCGGCTTTGGTCGACAGCAGGACCCGCAACGGCAGCTTTTCGGCGGTCTGCACCAGGTGTACCTTGCGTCCGTCGGCTTCGAAGGAATAGCCGCCTTCGCCCAGGGCGAACTCGGCGTCGATCTTCGGCCACTGGTTCTGCAAGAGCCACTGCATGCCGCTCGACCCCGCGCCATCGGCTTCGACGCACAGGATCAGGTCACGGCCCAGTTGGATGTTGCGGCGCTTGATCTCGATGAAAACGGCGAGTTCCGAAGCGAGCAGCGCCTTGCTGCTGCGAACTCCGGCGCCATAGATAAATCCGTCTTTGACCTTGCCCGAAAACGGGTCGACGCTGCCCCACTGCGCACGATCCACCGGCGCCGTATCGCTCTGGGAAAATAACAGGAGCGGGCGTCCGCCTTTGCCGCTACCTTTGATTCGCGCGATGAAGTTGAGGCGTCTGGGGTCGCCACCCAGCGACTCTGAGGCGATTCCGTATTTGGAGAGGGTGTTCCGTAAATACTCTGCGACGCGAGTTTCGTTGCCGGGGGGATTGCTGGTGTCCAGGCGCAACAAATCGCTGAGGTAGGAAGTGGCGCGGTCGTTGAGCGTGAGGTCGTCCGTCGCGCTAAACGCGGCGCACGCCAGGAGTCCGCAAGTGATTGGACCGAGTCGCCTCAACAACATGCCGAATCAAGAGTAACAAACACGCGATTCGCCTCAAGCCGTGAATTTTTCACGGCAGGCCTGCGAGCAGAAGTGTAGCAAATCACCGGAAGCATTCCTTACCGCGACGTCCGTGAGGGCGTGATACGCGCCACAGGTGGGGCACTTGCGGAGTTCTCCTCCGGCGCCGCCACGGGGCGGGGACGGATTGGGGTTGCGAGGCGCGGGGCCGTTGGATGCGGTCCTGCGGTCACCGCTCACTTCACGCGAGATCGCCCCCACGATCATGCGCAGGAGCGAGATCATGAACAGGCTGACGATAATGCCGAAGATGACTCGAAACATGGGATTGAATATGCAAAAAGGGGCGGCTCGTCTAGATAGACGTATGCCGCCCCTTCCGCGATTCCGAAGTTATTTCTTTTTCGGCGTGGTGGTCTTCTTCTGATTCTTCTTGGCGTCGGGATTTTCGTACTTCAGGTCCACGGTGGCTCCCAAAGCGGTGATCATGCCCTTCGCGCCTTCTGCGTTCGGACCGTTGGGCGCCAACTGCAGATACGTCTGGAACGCTTCCGCCGTGCCCTCCGGCGCCTTCATCTTGCCGTCGGCCGTGGTGGTGGCCTTGGCGATGAGACACATGCCGTACTGGTAGTGCGCTTCGGCGTAGTTCGGGTCAGCCGTGATGGCCTGCTTGAAGACGCTTTCGGCTTCGCCATAATTGCCGGCGTTCACCAGCAGCGCGCCGAGGTTGAAGTAATACTTGCCGGCGTTTGGCGGATCGAGGGTGGCGGCCTTGGTGAGCTGTTCCTTCGCTTCGGGGAACTTCTTGCCCTTGGCGAGCAGCAGCGCGTAGTTGTTGATGTAGCCCGCGTCGGCCGGGTTCAGCTCGATGGCCTTGTTGTACGCGTCGTAGGCCTTCTGGAACAGTGCCGGATCGGCGCCCGGCTTGGTGGCCTGGCCCGCGTAGGCTTCGGCCAGATTGCCGTAGATGACGTGCTGCTTGGGATCCATTTCCACGGCTTTGTTGAACTGTTCGACGGCGGCGTCGTAATTCTTCTCGCTCAACGCTTGACGGCCGGCGTTAAAGGCGTCGTTCAAGGCCTTGTTTTTGGCAAGGGCGGCCGAACGTTCCTTCATCTGCTTTTCCAAGGCTTCTTTCTGTTCCTTGGACATGCCGCGTTCTACTTCTTTGGTGATCTCGCCGGTTTGCGCCGCCTTTTCCATGGCTTCGCGCTGCCGCTTCTGCGCGGAAAGGTCGAAGTTGATCGGTACGGGGTCGCCCAGGCGCGTACGCACGCCCTTGATCGAGTCGGCGTCCTTGCCGTCCATTACAACCGTGACATCGTATGTGCCAAGAGGAAGGCCGGCGTGAAAATAGTGGCCTTTCTTGTCGGTTTTCGTCTTGTAGGTGCCCTTGATGTCGGTGCGGTTGATGCGCACTTCGACGCCCTTGGGGGCCGCCTTGCCGTCCTCATCTTTGACGTCGCCTTCGATGGCGCCCGTCTGGGCCATGGCAGCAGCGGCAAACAGTACCGCGGTGCCCGCCAACGTGATGAGCCTCTTCGCAAACATGGTGGTGAAGCCTCCAGTCATTATCTCTTCGAGAATACAACAATCGTTCCGGGGACCGCACGGGCGCTCCAGACGTTGTTCCCCACTGCAGGTAGGACGATGATTCTGATCAGAAAGGTACATGTATCCCAAACGCCTGCCGAAACATCTAGTGAAACAGCGGACGAGGAACGTTTTCCACATTCGCTATGATGAAAGAAAGAGGTTTTGGGAACCGGAGTTATGTTCGTTCGAATTTTGCCGGCCTTCGCGGTCGCCGCGGCGCTCTTGTCCGCCGCGAACACTACCGCCGATCAGGCAACGGCCCTTTATCAAAAGACAGATTACAAAGGCGTTGTTCGCCTGCTGGACGCCGTTCCCAACAAGGACGCGGCGGTTTGGGCGTTGCTTGGCAAGGCATATTACATGTCGGCCGAATACAAAAAGGCGGCGGAGGCATTTGAAAAAGCTTCCGGCCTGGTGCCGAACAGCTCGGAATACGCCCATTGGTTAGGCCGTGCCTATGGAAGGCAGGCGGAAACCGCCAATCCGCTCATGGCTCCCGGCCGCGCGGTGAAAGCTCGCCAACAGTTTGAAAAAGCGGTTGTTTTGGACGGCAAGAACAAGGAAGCGTTGAACGACCTGTTCGACTACTACCTCAACGCCCCGGGTTTTCTCGGCGGCGGCACGGACAAGGCAGCGGACCTGGTCAAGAAAATTTCCGCGCTCGACGCTGCGGAAGGCCTTTACGCCAGCGCGCAACTGTCTGACAAGCAAAAGGATTATTCGACCGCCGAGCAGCAATTGCGCCGCGCCTACGAACTGGCGCCGAAGCAGGTCGGCCGCGTGCTCGACCTTGCCAAGTACCTGGCCAAGCTCGGCCGGCAGCGCGAATCGGATCAGATTTTCGAACAGGCGGCCAAGCTCGCGCCCGGAAATCCGAACGTGATCTTCAACCGCGCGGAAACCCTGGTGCAGCAAAAGCGCAACCTCGCCGAGGCCAAGGCTCTGCTGCAAAAGTACCTGAGCGCGCAACTCACCCCGGACGATCCGCCGAAGGAACGCGCCCTGGAACTGCTCAAGCAGACCAACGGAGCCTGAAGAGCACCCACGTGCGGCTGGCCGATCTTCTCCAATTCAGCTTTCACGCCCTGAGCGCCAATCGTTTCCGGACGTTCCTGACCGCGCTGGGTCTGGTGATCGGCAATGCCAGCGTCATCCTCGTGGTGACGATTTCGCTGACCTCCGAAGAACTCATCCTCAGCCAGATCCAGGCCATCGGATCGAACATGGTGTACGCCCAGTACGAGGCCGGCACCAACACGTCCGCGCCCGTGGACGCCGACTTCATCAAGTTCGACGACGTCGAGGCCGTGCGAAAGCAGTTTGCCGGACGCATCGTCGCCGCCACCGGCGTGATGGTCAACTACGACCGTATCCGGTTTGAAGGCAAGGACCAGGACATCGCCGTCATCGGTTCCGACGACCAGTACATCAAGGTTCGCAACCTGCTGCTGCTGGCCGGCCGGTTCATGGACGCGGGCGAGGTTCACTACCGGCAAAAAGTCGCGATGATCACCGAAAAGCTGGCCGTCCGCATGTTCGGCAGCCAGATGAACTCGATCGGCCAGATCATCAAAATACGGGACTTTCAGTTCACCGTCATCGGCACATTCAAGGAACGCACGGAAAGCATGGGGCTTTCGGAACTCGCCGCGGAAACCGTGCTGATCCCGATCACGGTGATGCGGTACTACGTCAAGACCGAGCGCATCGACCCGATGTACGTCCAGGCCGTGAACGCGAGCGAGGTGGAGCCTCTGACGCGCGACATCAAAACGCTGCTCGAAAGCCGCCACCGCGCCGGGGCTCGTTACAAGGTGGAAAACCTCGGATCCATCCTGGCCGCCGCGCAGAACATCTCGATTATCCTGCGCATTGTCCTGGTGTTTATCTCGGCGATCGCGTTGCTGATTTCCGGCATCGGCATCATGAACATCATGCTGGTGACCGTTACCGAACGTACCCGCGAAATCGGCATCCGCATGTCCATCGGAGCCAGCCGCCGGGCGGTGATGCAGCAGTTTCTGATCGAGGCCGTGCTGATCAGCGTCGGCGGAGGCCTGGTCGGCATTATCATTGGCCTCGCGATACCGATTACGGCGCAATATTTTGCGGAAGGGATCGCGATACCGATCGCGCCGGTGTCGGTGATTGTAGCCTTCTGCGTGTCCGTCGGCGTAGGCCTCGGCTTCGGGCTGCTTCCCGCGAGCCGCGCGTCCCGCCTGAACCCCACCGAAGCGCTGCGGTACGAATAGGCCGGGCCTGGAAAACTCCTTACCGTCACCCCGCATCTGCGTCTGAGACGAATCGCGAAATTCGCCACTATCCTAATGTGGGAGGATACGCGGACAGCTTAGTCCTGGCGGCAGCGGCTCCCATCGCCATTTATATCCTCATCAGCGGCGTCGACGAACTGTTCGTCGACGTTTGCTGGCTCATTCTGCGCTGGCGGAATCGGAAGCCGCCGCAACCGGTGCCTCCGGGCGAACCGGAACGGCGGATCGCGATCATCGTTCCGGCCTGGCATGAGGACGCGGTCATCCAGCAGATGATCGAACACAACGCGGCCGCGATCCACTACGAAAATTACGATTTTTTTGTCGGCGTCTACCCGAACGACCCCAAGACCCTGGCCGCCGTGGAAGCCGCCGCGCGCCGTGTGTCGAACGTCTTTTGGGCGATGGTGCCGCACGACGGTCCCACGTCGAAGGGCGATTGCCTCAACTGGATCTACCAGAACATCCTGGTGCACGAACAGACGCACGGCGTCCGTTACGACGCGCTGCTCATGCACGATGCCGAAGATATCATCCACCCGGAGGCGCTGCGTTACGTCAGCCACCACCTGGGAACTTACGGCTTCGTGCAGGTTCCGGTGCTGGCTTTACAGACGCCGATTGCAAACATCACGCACGGCATTTATTGCGACGAGTTTGCGGAGACGCAGACGCGGGACCTGCCGGTTCGCCAGGCGTTGAACGCGTTCCTGCCGTCGGCGGGCGTCGGTACCGGAATCTCGCGCGAGTCTCTGGAACTGCTGGCGTTCCACTATCAGAACCGCGTGTTTGAGCCGGATTCGCTCACCGAAGATTACGACATGGGGATGCGCCTGCACGAATGCGGCTGCAAACAGATGTTCCTGCCGCTGGCGCGCTACGACGCGACCTTTGTCGCCACCCGCGAGTACTTTCCCACCGAGGCGCGAACCGCCGTACGTCAACGTACGCGCTGGGTGACCGGCATCGCGCTGCAGACCTGGGAACGTTACGGCTGGCGTGGAAACTGGATGCGGCGCTACTGGTTCTGGCGCGACCGCAAGGGTCTTGCCGGCGGTCCCGTGGGCATCTTCGCCAACCTGATCTTTCTATACAGCCTCGCCACCGGCTTGTGGCACCAGACCGATAGCATCGCGATGCAGTTGGCGCCGTACAACCTGGCGATGCTCGCCGTCCGCGTCGCGAGCCGCATGTACTGCACGGCGCGCGTCTACGGGGTGGCGATGGCGTACCTCGTTCCGGTGCGCATCCTGGCGGGAAGCTGGATCAACGGCATGGCCTCCATCCGCGCGATGTACCGCTTTGCCAAGGCCAAGGCTCGCGGCGAACGCCTCGCCTGGTTGAAGACGGAACACAAGTACCCGTCGCGGGAATCTCTGGTGGAACAGCGCCGCCGCCTGGGGGACCTGCTGGTGCGCGCGGGAGCCATCGGTCGCGAGGAACTGGAAGCCGCCGCCGCCGTCAAGCCGCCGGACGTTCGCATCGGCGCGTACCTGGTCGCGCAGGGCCTGATCACCGAGGATCAGTTGTACGACGCGCTGAGCCTCCAGCAACAGATGCCGCTGGCCGTGGTCGATCAGGTTCCCCAACGGCTCGCCCGTTCGCTACCGGAACGCGTGATGCGCGAATGCCAGGTGCTGCCGTTTCGGGTCGAATCCCACGGCCTCGCGGTGTGTTCGCCGGAACCGCCGGATGCGGCCACCCGGGCGAGGCTCGAAGGCTGTACGCCGCTCGAGTTGCACTACTACTTGATTCCGCCCGGGCAGTTCGAGCGACTGGTGGCCGCCGCGGCGTTGTAGATCAGTCTTCGATGGTGACGGTCGTCTTCTTCGACGCCCGAACCTCGTCGGACCGCTCAACCACCTTCTTCGCGATCGCGTCGAACGCCTCGCCTTTGCCCTGGGAGGTGACGGGACGCCCGGTGTCGCCGCCGATGCGGATTTGCGGGTCCAGAGGCAGTTCGCCCAGGAAGGTGATGCCCATGGTTTCGGCAGTCTTGCGGCCGCCGCCACGCCCGAACAGATCGATCGGTTGCTTCAGTTCCGGATGCTCGAAGTACGACATGTTTTCCACCATGCCGAGGATCGGTACGCGAACCTGCTGGAACATGTCGATCGCCTTGCGCGCGTCTTCGAGCGATACTTCGGACGGCGTGGTCACGACGACAGCGCCGGTCATCGCGGCGGTTTGAATCAGCGACAACTGCACGTCGCCGGTGCCGGGAGGCAGGTCGATCAACAGATAATCGAGTTCGCCCCATTCCACGCCGAACAGAAACTGGTTCATGACGCCGTGCAGCCGCGGCCCGCGCCAGATGAGCGCCTTGTCGCCAGGGTTCAGAAACCCCATCGACATCAGCTTCACGCCGTAGCTTTCATTCGGAATAATGCGTTCGCCGGCCGCCCGCGGAGCCTGGCTCGTCCCCATCATCAACGGGACGTTCGGACCGTACACGTCGGCGTCCAGAAGCCCGGTTTTGTAGCCTTCCCGGGCGAGCGCGATGGCAAGATTTACGGAGACGGTGGTTTTGCCGACCCCGCCCTTTCCCGACCCGACCGCGATCAGATTCTTGACGCCGGGAATCGGCTGCCGTTGCGGCATTTGCTGCTGTTGCTGTGGACCCATGGTGAACTACATTCAGAGTAACGGTATCCTAAAGGCGTGCGCAGTAGCGGGTGTTTGTTGTTGGTGCTTGCCGTGCGGTTTTTCGCGGTCGCGGCGGAACCCGATGCCTTGCGAATCGACAGTCTGATTCGCGAACGGCACATGCCGCACGCGGGCATTATCGATCCTGTTTTTGCCTCCGCCGAAAGCGACGAAATCGTCAGTTATTCCCGCTGTGGCGACTCGGCGATCTGGACCGGCCACTATCTTGCCGCTGAATCGTATCGTTACAAAGTCACTCGTTCGCCGGAAGCGCTGGACAACATCAAGGCGGCCCTGCACGGCATTCGCATCTTGTTCGACGTCACCGGCAACGATACGCTGGCCCGCTGCGCGTTCCCGGAAGACGCCTGGTACGCCGCCGATGTCCTGAGCGAGGAAGCGGAGCACGGCTTTCACCACGGCGTCGTCGACGGCGCCAAGTGGCTGTACGTCGGCCATGTGTCGCGCGACCAATGGGTCGGTGTCTACTTCGGCCTCACCGCCGCGTGGAACCTGGTCGACGACGCGGAGGTTCGCGCGGCCGTGCGTTGGCTGGCGGTTCGCGGGGCGAATTCGTTGCTCAAACGCAATTGGATTCTGCTCGATCCCGACGGCCGTTTTTCGACGACGTTCTGGGGCCGCGCGGACCAGCAGTTGATGATCCTCAAGCTGGTTCGCCGCCTCGACGAGGACCATTTTTCCTGGGATTATCGCTGGATGAGCACGACTATGGCCGGTGAGGGCATCATTCCAATCGCCGCCGAGGTGACCTCGCCGTACTCGTCGTACTTCAAGTTCAACCTCGACCACATTACGTTTTACGGCCTGCTCACCAGCGGCGACAATTCGTACGTCAGTTCGAGTTACCGCAAGGCCTGGGCGGTTCTGCGCAACACCACCGACGACCATCAGAACGCTTTCTTCGACGTGATCACGCACGCGATCGACGGTCCTAATGAAGCGCGCGACCAGGGGCTTCGCGACATGCTCGACGCCTGGTTGCAACGGCCCGCCCGCGATGCCTGGGTCGATCTGCGTTCCGAAGTCGCGACCTGCGGCGGCGACGATCGTTCCTGCGACCCGATCCCCGTCGAACGGCGCGTCACCACGGATTTCGTGTGGCAGCGTTCGCCCTTCCAGACCGTAGGCGGCGGCTACGGGACCATCGAGACGGCCGGCATCGACTACATCCTGCCGTACTGGATGGCCCGCTATCACGGCATCTTGCAGTAGGCTGATTTGATGCTGCTTCTCCTGTTGCTCGCGGTCGCCGCCGAACAGCCTTGGCAACTGCTCGGCGAAGGTTACCAGTTGACCGCCGACTCCGCGGTCGACCGCCAGGGCAACGTCTACTTCACGGACGCGCGAACAAACCGGATTCTCAAAATCGACCTGGATGGCAAGATCGCCACCTGGAGAGAAAACAGCAATGGTGCGCATGGCATCGCGTTTCATCCGAAGGACGGCCGTTTGTACGCCGGCCAGCACGATCTCAAACGCATCGTTGCCTACTCGATGGCAGGCGAAGAGTCGGAAGCGTTCGCGGACGCGCAGACCCATCACCTGACCGTCACATCACGCGGCGCGATCTATTACACGCAAGCGCCCGCACACCGTGTCTGGATCGCGGATTCTTTCGGAGAACGTCTCGTTCATGAAGGCCTGCAATGGCCGCGCGGCGTACAGGCTTCCGCCGACGGTTCGCGGCTCTATGTCGGCGACTCCCGGGCGAACTCGATCTGGAGGTTCCGCATCGAGCGCGACGGGTCGCTCGCGGGCGGACGGCCGTTTTGCATGCTCAAAACCAGCGCGAAGTTTCCCGAAGCGGACGCCGGTGGAATGGCGTTGGACTCCAAAGGCTTCCTATATGTGGCCACGCAACTCGGCGTCCAGGTATGCGACAAGCGAGGCCAGGTGACAAAGATCATCGACGTTCCCGGCACGGAGGGCGCGTCGAACGTCTATTTCGCCGGCCCCGGTTTGCGCTGGATGTACGTTGTGGAGTGGGACAAACTCTACCGCCGGCCGCATTGAGTTAGCGGAGAATTCTCTCCGCCGCCGTGCGAATCTCGCTTAGCCGCTCCGGCGATTTCGTCTCGATCGCCAGGCGCAAAATCGGCTCCGTATTCGACGACCGGACATGCACCCACGCATCCGGCAACAGAAGCTTCAAACCGTCGGAACGGTCGAGCGTCGCTTCGGGATACAACTCCTCAAGCGCCTGCATCATCGGACCCAGCTTGCCGTGCTCGAACGTCACCTTATCCATGAACCGGTAGTACCGCGGAAGCTTCGCCGCGAGTTCGGAGATTGGCAACCCCGTCGCCGCCATGCGATCGAGCAGCAGCGCCATCGCCGTATACGAATCGCGGCAATGGTGCACAGCCGGCAGAATCAACCCTCCGTTCGAACCTTCGCCTCCGACAACCGCGTTGACGGCCTGCATGAACTCGACGACGTTCGCCTCACCCACGGGACTGCGGTACACGCGGCAGCCATGCTGCGCGGCGATGTCGTCCACGACAGCCGAGGTCATCAGGTTCACCACTACGTTGCCGGGCGTGCGCAACAGCACGGCGTCCAGGCACAGGCCGAACACATCGTCGTTGTCCAGAACGTTGCCGTTCTCGTCGCAGACGGCGAGGCGGTCGCCATCCGGGTCCTGCGCGAAGCCGATCGCGCTGCCGGACTTGCGAACCAGGTCCGCGAGATCGCCCAAGGTTTCGGGCTTGGGCTCAGCCTCGCGAGGGAAGGGCTTGGTCGGATCGATGGCGATCGCGTCCAACGTACAGCCCAGGTTCGAGGTGAGGAAGCCGGGCGTCATCACGGAACCCGCGCCATTCACGGCGTCGAGCGCCACACGGAACTTGCGCGCGCGAATCCGTTCGACGTCCACAAGCTTCAACACGCGGCTGATGTGCATGCGCGGCGCGGTGTCGTAATCGCAGCGTAGCGGCCGCATCTCGTCGAATGACGCTTGCCGGAAGCTGCTTTCGTGAAAGATGTCCAGCAGTTCGTTGCGCTCGTAATGGTTGAAGAACAGTCCGCGGTTGTTAAACAGCTTGAGCGCGTTGTATTCCGGCGGATTGTGCGACGCCGTGAGGGCGATGCCTCCGCGAGCCTTGGTGGCCCCGGCAAACATCTGGATGGTCGGCGTGGGAAGTACGCCCACGTCGATCACTTCGCAACCGGAGGCCAGCAAGCCGCAATGCACGGCGTGCTGCAACATGGGTCCTGTGGCGCGCGTGTCGCGGCCCACCACCACGCGGCCCGCGCCGACATAGGTTCCGAACGCCTGCGCGAACTCGCGCGTCAGCAGCGGTGTCAGGAATTCGCCGACCACGCCGCGAATGCCCGAAACGCCGATTTTCAGTTGATGTTCACGCCGCGGCATAGGTCTCCACCGTTTCCAGAATCGAATCGTACAGCGCTCGCGGCGCCTCGCCTTTTTGTTCGCAGATCACGCGGACGATCGGTTCGGTCTGGCTGACGCGAACATGCGCCCACGCCCCGTTTGCGAACTCCACGCGCAACCCGTCGACGGAGCTGAACCGCTCGTTGCGGAACCGTTCCTGCAGGTCCATAAACAACGCGGGTACGCGTTGCGATACCAGCGGCACCTGGCCTTTCAGGATGCTGTACTTCGGGTATCCGCCGGCCAGTTCGCTCAACGTTTGGCCGCGCTCGCGCATCATCGTCAGGATCGCCAGCATCGACGCGATGCCGTCGTACACAAAGCGGAACTGCGGCATCATCACCGCGCCTGTGCCTTCGCCGGCAATGGCGATCTGGCCCGATTTGTACACCGCCAGCGCGTCCATCGCGGCCTGCCGTCCTACGGGAACGCGAATCACCGTACCGCCGTGCTTGGCGGCGATCTCTTCGAGCAGCGCCGTCGTTGAAAGGTTCGTGATGATCAGCTTGCCGGACGCTCGCGACAGTTGGTGATCGGCCAGCAGAGGCAGCACCATTTCTTCGGACACCGCCTCGCCCTTTTCGGTGGCGAACGCGACACGATCGGAATCGGCATCGAACAGGAACCCGGCATCGGCGCCCAGCGGACCCACCAGCGGCGCCAGTTGCAACTGCACCATGCGTTTGTTGATCGCCGGTTCATGCGCAAACGTCGAACCATCGGTGTTCAACAGCGTCATGCGGTCGAACCCGTGGCGTTCGATCAGCCGCTTCAGGATCACCGACGACGTCCCGTTGCAGCAATCCACGACGACTCGAAACTGACGGAGCGTCGAGAAGTCGAACACACGTCCGAGGTCCGCCAGATAGTCGTCAATCGCCGTTTCG
>JAFDVT010000276.1 GCA_018268875.1 Acidobacteriota bacterium | reverse complement strand
GCGGGTTCACGGGGCTTGCGATCGCCTCCGCGAGTTCGCGGCGGCCGCTCTGCGCCGTGCCGACAGGTCGCAGACTTTCCGGCATCAACGACAGGAAGTGGCGCGGGGCGGGCTTGCCAAGGTTCAGCGCCTGTCCGCCAACGAACATACGTTGGTCCGCCCCTGGATCAAAGTCACCCATCGCGTAGGCGACCTGCGGTTCCTCAAGACCCGCTTCGGCCGCGCGGTAGGCGTCCGAAAGTTCGCGCAGCTTCGGCGTGAGGTTGCGGGAGTTCACCAGCACGCCTTCGCGCAGCAACCAGTTGAGCCACTGGACATCGTCGTCGGTGGCCTTGTTGTCGCGCCAGGCGAGGATCGCGTTGTGGACCGCGTCCGCAAAGCTGCCCGTAAACATCCGGCGCATATGCGTCAACGACGGCTTGGGCGTAACTTTCTCGTCGTGATAGTAAGCGCGCGTGACGCCGAAGAACGAGTGCGGCCCACGGATGGAATCATCGTTGAAATCTTTGAAGCGGCCGACGCGCTCGGGCAGCCGAGGGTTGTCGGACTTGGTGTCCAACTCGACATAAACAGGCAGCGTGGAACTCGACTTGGTCGGCGTCGTAAACCACTTCGGCGAGGCCGTTTCGACAATCTGGTGATCCTCGCCGATCACGCAATGGTCGACGATCGTACGCTGCGCGCCGGCGTTGCCGCCCACCATTTCCAGGCTCAGAAACTTCTTCTGTTTGCCCAGCAAAGGCGAGCGAAGCACGCCATTCATGCGGTCGGAAAGCAGATTGGTATACACGCCGGCGGGAAAGATTCCGGCGACGGCCTGATGCCCTTCCGTGGCCACTGCGAACTCGCCGCTCGGCGCGGGGCGGGCGTCCTTCAGGCCCAGTCCATCCAAGGTCCAGCCGGCGGGAAGTTCGCGTTGAAAGTCCGCCGCGGCGACAAAATTGTCCTGGTTGAACTTGTTCCGCGCGGCCATCTCTTTTTCATAAGCGGCCCAATCTTTGGCCGGATCCATCAGCGGCGACAGCGGATCTTCCATGTCGATCTTTTTGCGATCGAGCAACCGGACCCAGGCTTGGATGCGATGCGCGTCAACTCCTTGCGGCAGGGCAGATGCCGCACCGTCGCGACGCCACGCCTGCGCGATCTTTAGTTCGTCGCCAAGCTTTGCCGTATCGGCCAGCCACGCGGCCGCCAGCGCATTGCGAATCTGCGGCTTCAACGCGGCGAGCTTGGTTGCATCCGGGGCCTTGCGATTCAACGTCGCCGTGGTCGGACGCGAACTGTTCAGGATGCCGTAGAGCGCGTAATAGTCGGCCGTCGGAATGGGGTCGATCTTGTGGTCATGACAACGTGCGCAGGACACCGTCATGCCCTGAAACGCCTTGGTCAGCGTGTCGATCTGATTGTCTACGACGTCGGTGCGAAGCTCACGGAACTGGATGCAATCGTCGTGGCCCATTTCGCCGAGGCGGAAGAACGTCGTACCCAAAATGCTTTCGTTGAAGCGGCCGTTGTCACGCGTGCGAGGCGCCGCCAGCAAGTCTCCCGCGATGTGTTCGCGCACCAACTGGTCGTACGGAAGATCGCTGTTGAACGCGCGGATGAGATAGTCGCGATACCGCCAGGCGCTTTTGATTTCGAAGTTCCACTCGTAGCCGTACGTCTCGGCGTAGCGAACCACGTCCATCCAATGCCGCGCCCACCGTTCGCCGAATTGCGGCGACGCCAGCAGGCGGTCCACATACGCTTCGTAGTTGAGGTTCTTGACGTCGGCCGGTTGCGGAGGAAGCCCCGTCAACACATTGGCCACGCGGCGCGCCAGGATGTGCGGTTCGGCCGGTCGGGCGCCGGCTTTGCCAGTCAACGCGTCGATCGACTTATCGCCGCCACGTACCGGCTGGAACGCCCAATGTTCGCGCTTCAGCTTCTCGTAAAAACCGGGGTCGCCGGTGGAAACCGTGGTTTTTCCATCGGCTGGCCAGAACGCACCTTTGCGCACCCATTCTTCGAGCGAGGCAAGTTCCTGCGATGTGAGTTTGACGCCGCCCATCGGCATGCGGCCGGATCGCACTGCCTCCAGCAGCGAACCCTGTTCGGGATGTTCCGGCACGATCGCCGGGCCGTTTTGTCCGCCGCGCAGCAAACGTTCGCGCCCGTCGACACGCAAGCCTCCGAATTGTTTTTCCGCCGCGTGACAGCTGTAACATTTGGCGGCGAGTAGGGGACGAACGCGTTTCTCGAACAGTTCCGCGCGATCTTCCGTTGCGGCAAAGAGCGATACGGTCGCGAATAAGACGGCCAGGCGCATGGGGTGACGGTCTTATTACATCAGATCGCCAGGCATTCGCTTCCGGTACGTCTCGATGGCGTCGTCGAAGCGCAGGATGCCGAGCGGCAGCGCCCCGGTACGGCTGATCACCGCGATTTCCTCCGTCTTGCCTTCGCCCATGCGCTGCAAGGCCGCTTCCAGGGGATCGTCGGGATGCACAAAGGGGTCCAGCGGCATCGCCTCGTGCCACGGCAAAATCGGCGCCTGCTCCACAGCCAGAGGCTCCGGCAGGTGTTCCGGCGACGGCATGACGATTCCATCCTGCCGCGCCAGCGCTTCATAGAGCGGCACGGCTTGCATGCGGCTCGCGATCAGGTAACTGCACAGATTCGAAATCATCAGCGGGACGATGATGTTGTAGTCGCGCGTCAGTTCGAAGATCATGATGACGCTGGTCATCGGGGTTCGCACGATGCCGGCGAAAGCCGCGCCCATGCCCACCAGCGCGTACGCGCCGGCGTTGCCCGTTTGATCCGGCAGCAGCATCTGCGCCACTTGTCCGACCGCGCCGCCCATCATCGCGCCGATAAAGAGGCTGGGTCCAAAGATGCCGCCCGCGTTGCCGGAACTGTAGCAGGTGGCCGTCCCCACGATCTTCAACGCCAGCAACAACACGATGAGCTTGATGTCGAGACCACCGTTCAGAACATTGCTGACCAGGTTGTAGCCCACGCCGAGCACGCCTGGATGGATGAGCGAAAGCAGTCCCACGGCGAGTCCTCCGACCGCTGGTGTTACGGCCTTCCATCCCTCCGGGACGTCGAGAAATCGCGACCTTTGCCACAACAGCAGTTTGACGAAGCCCGTAGAAACGAATCCGCCGATGACTCCGAGTATGCCGTACACCGCAAACTCCACCGGATGCCGCAGATGATACGCGGGCACGTGGAACAGCGGTTCGTCGCCAAGCAGAAGCCGCAGGATGAGCCACGCGGTGGCGGACCCGATCACGACCGATCCAACCAGCCGCGCGTGCAGATCGGCCAGGATCTCCTCGAGCGTGAACAGGACCGCCGCAAGCGGAGTGTTGAATGCCGCCGCCACGGCCGCCGCCGTACCCACCGGGATGAGCGACCGCACCTGGCGCGAGTTCAGCCCCAGGTTCCGCGCGATCACCGAAGCGACGCCCGCGCCAATGTGTACCGAAGGTCCTTCACGGCCCAGCGCGACGCCGCTGCCAAGCGAGATCGACGAACATACGAACTTGCCGATCACGGTTTTGAGGCTGATAAAGCCCCGCCCCAGAATGAGCGCGACTCGCGTCTGCGGGATGCCGCTACCACGGGCTTCGGGAAAGAACCGGTACAGCAGCCAGCCGGCGACCAACGAACCGGCAAGCGGTGTGACGATGCGCGCCAGCGTTCCCGCGCTGGTGCTCAACCGTGCGCTCAGCCGTTCGGTGATGGCGACGAAGGCCACCACCGTCAAGGCGACGATCGCGCTGATGACAAGCGCCAGTACCGTAAGAACTTTGTCTTCGTGTTTGCGTAATCCAACGCGCAGCCAGGTACGCTTCCCCAAACGCGTCCAGCCTCGCAGCGCCGCAATCACTTTAGACGTGAACCTTCTTCCACTTCTTACCCACGCGTATCAAGTAGTGGAAGCCGGGTTCCACCTTGTGGGCAGGACCCGAAATCGTCACCGGCGTGTTGTCCGGCAACTGGTAGACCTCCACGGAACCGGCCTTCAGCAGCTTGTCCGCCTCGGTAACCGAGGTCGCCAGCTTGCCGATCGCCAGGATGCGATTGATGCGCGGGTCGACGGAATTGAAGCCTTCGATCGTGGCGGGGTCGGGCAGGCCTCCCCAGCCTTCGGCGGCCTTCAGCGCGGCCTCGCGAGGATGATAGTCGGCGATGATGCGAATGGCCAGATCCTTCTTGAGCGCCTGAATATCGCCGCCCGCGAGCATGGCGTCGATGTCCTGCAGCGACAGATCGGTCAACAGTTCGTAGTACCGGCGAACCAGGCGGTCCGGCATGTTCATCAGCTTGCGGAACATGTCGCCCGGCGGCTCGTTGATGCCCACGTAATTGTTCTTGGACTTGGACATCTTCTCCACCCCGTCCAGTCCTTCGAGCAACGGCACAGTGGCGACAATTTGCGGTTCCTGGCCGTAGTCACGCTGCAGGTCCCGGCCGACGAGCAGGTTGAACGTCTGGTCGGTACCGCCCATTTCGACATCGCATTCCAGGCGCACCGAATCGTAGCCTTGCGCCAGCGGGTACAGCAGTTCGTGCATGGAAATCGGCACGGAATCACGCATGCGCTTGGTGAAGTCGTCGCGCTCCAGGATACGCGCCACCGTGTATTTCGAACACAGCCCGATCATGTCGACGTAGCTCAACGGCTCCAGCCATTCGGAGTTGAAACGAACCTCCGTCTTTTCGGGATGCAACAGCTTGAACACCTGCGTACGATAGGTTTCCGCGTTCTTTTCGATGTCCTGGCGCGTCATCGGCGGGCGCGTGGTGTTGCGACCGGTGGGATCGCCGATCAGCCCCGTCATGTCGCCGATCAGGAAGATCACGGTGTGGCCGAGGTCCTGAAAATGTTTCATTTTGCGAAGCAGGACGGTATGTCCCAGGTGAAGATCGGGCGCAGTGGGATCGAACCCTGCCTTGACGCGGAGAGGACGTCCGGTGGCGAGGCTCTTTTCCAGGCGCGCGCGAAGGTCTTCTTCACGGATCAATTCCGCGAGGCCTTTCTTCAGGTAGGCGAGCTGCTCTGCAACGGGGGGAAAGTTCACTCTTCCATTTTCTCGCAGATGTTTCCCGCATGATGCCGTTACACTGGAATTTTCATGCAAAAGTCCATTCAGCCGGCGAGGGGTCCGCTCACGGGCGCGATTTCGCTCCCAGGCGATAAGTCCATCTCACACAGATACGCAATGATTTCGGCCATCGCCGACGGGCCCACCCGGATTCAACGCTTTCCAGCCGGTGGCGATAACCAGTCCACGTTGCGCTGCATGGAACAACTGGGCATCCGCGTGGAACGGCTCGAAAACGAAGTTGTGATCCATGGCAAAGGGCTCGACGGGCTCAGCGCTTCGTCGGACGATCTGGATTGCGGCAACTCCGGATCCACCATGCGTATGTTGAGCGGCATCCTGGCGGCGCAACCGTTTGTGTCCACGCTGTTCGGCGACGAATCGCTATCCAGCCGTCCAATGGACCGCATCATGAAGCCGCTGGCGCAGATGGGCGCGGACATTTCCGCCCATAACGAACGCTTTCCTCCGCTGCGCATCGAAGGCCGCAAACTGAACGCGATCCGCTACAAGCCGCCGATGGCGAGCGCGCAGGTGAAAAGCTGCGTACTGTTAGCCGGCCTGTTTTGCGAAGGCGAAACGATTGTCGAAGAGGCGATCCGCACGCGTGACCATACGGAAATCGTGCTGCGCGAATTTGGCGCCGACATCAAGACCATCAAGGACGAAGTGATCCTGCAAGGCCGCCCGCATCTTACCGGTAACCGCACGCTGATCGTGCCCGGCGATATCTCGTCGGCGGCGTTCTTCCTGGTGGCCGCGTTGCTGGTCCCCGGTTCGAACCTCAGCATTTATGGCGTCGGCCTGAACCCGACACGATCCGCACTGCTGGACTTCCTGGCGTCGATCGGCGCGCAGTGCAAGATCCTGGACATCGGCAACAACGGCGGCGAGGTCGTCGGCGACATCCAGATCAAACATGCGCCAATCCGCGGCGGCGTGCTCGAAGGCGCG
>JAFDVT010000275.1 GCA_018268875.1 Acidobacteriota bacterium | reverse complement strand
TCCATGGCTCGGCATACGAATTCCTTCGCAATAACGCGCTCGACGCCAACAACTGGTTCAACAACCGGCAAGGCATCGCGCGCCCCGTGTACAAGCAGCACGACTTCGGTGCCAGCTTCGGCGGACCCGTGTGGATCCCCAAAATCTACAAGGGCAAGGACAAGACCTTTTTCTTTGCCAACTACGAAGCGTTTCGCAACCGTGTGGGCGCCAGCGGCTTTAACGCGACGGTACCTACTTCCGAAATGTATGACGGAAACTTCCAGAACTGGGTGACCCGCAACGCGGGCGGCCAGACGGTGCAGGTTCCGATCTTCGACCCCACGACGCAGACCACCGTGAACGGCGTCACCACGCGCCAGCCCTTTGCTGGCAACCGCATTCCGGTGAGCATGTTCGACCCGATCGCCGTACGCGCCCTGCAGACCTATACGTCCGCCGGGAAACTTACTCCGAATAACGGCGCGGCGGTTGGCACTGTCGATTACGCCCGCAACAATTACTTTGTCTCGAATGGATCGAACGTCCGTCCGAACACCAAGTTCAGCATCAAGGGCGATCACAATTTCAACGAAAGGCACCGCATTTCGGGCTACTACGGCTACAACCGTTCGTTCGAAAATCCCGGCGCCAACGGTCCGGCGACCCTGCCCGGACTCTACACCAACTTCAACGACACGCAACGGCATAGCGACGTGGTCCGCTTCAGCTGGGACTGGACGTTCAGCCCAACCAAGTTGAACCATTTTTACGCTGGTGGCAACAACTGGCGTGAAAACCACGATCCGCCGCAGGCCACCATCAAGAGCGGCACGAACTGGAAGGACAAGGTTTGTCTGGGCAACGTTCCCGATTGCGGACAGAACCTGCTCAACCTGGACTTTGGCGACATCACGTCCTGGGGCGGCCGCGCCAACAACGGTAGCGAAAACACCATCTTTTCCTACAACGACGACTTCACCTGGATCAACGGCCGTCACACGATCAAGCTCGGCGGCATGTACCAGCGGAGCCACTACAACGGCTTCGGCCGCCAGTGCGTCTCCGGTTGCGCCAGCTTCAGCTATGTCAACACCGGCGTGCCGAACGTGAACGATCCGCAACAGGGCGGTTCGTCCTTTGCCTCGTTCCTGCTCGGCTATGCCAACGGCGGCTCCATCGACACGGTCCGCTTTATCGGACAGCAGTGGCCGTACGTCGCGGGCTACATCCAGGACGACTTCCGCGTCAATTCCAAGCTGACCGTGAACTACGGTTTGCGCTGGGATCTGCAGTTGCCTCCGGTGGAACAGGAAGACCGCTGGAGCGACTTTGACCCGACGCGTCCGAATCCTCGCGCGGGCGGCATTCCCGGCGCGCTGATTTACGCGGGCAGCGGCCAGGGCCGTGAAGGCAGCCGTTCCCTCGCCGATACGTGGTGGGGCGGTTGGGGTCCACGCCTGGGCTTCGCTTACCAGTGGAACGACAAGACCGTCATCCGTTCATCCTATGGACGCTCCTTCGGCGCGATCCAGACAGTGAGCGGTTCCACTCACCAGCGCGGCTTTACGCAGACGTACAGCGTACCCGGCAACGGCACCAACGGCATCATCCCGAACATGATTCTGCGCGACGGCTTCCCGCAGTATCCGGTGCCGCCGTTCATCGATCCTTCGTTCGCCAACAAAGACAATATCCCGTGGTGGCAGGGCAAGGAAGCGACGCGCGCTCCGGAAACCAACTTCTGGAACCTGTCGATTCAGCGCCAGATGAGCCAGTCCTCGGTGCTCGAAATCGGTTACAACGCCAACGTCGGTTCCCACCTGCAGACGCAGTTGTTGAACTACAACCAGGTGAATCCGGCCGCGCTTGACCGCTACGGTTTTGCGACGCTGAACAGCCTGGTGGGTTCGGCGGCGGCGAATGCGGCCGGTATCGGCAGCCCGTATCCGACGTTCACGGTTGGCACCTGCCCCGCGCAGGACGCCTGCTGGGGAAGCGGCGCGATTGCGGGACGCGCTTTGCGGCCGTTCCCGCAGTACAACAGCATCGACACCTATTCGGGCGGCGGCGACCACAGCGGCCACTCCACCTATCACGCTCTGATTCTGTCGTTCAACCGCCGGTCCTCGCGCGGCTTGACGATGATGACCTCGTACGTGTTCTCAAAGCTGCTGACGGACTCCGACAGCTACTGGGGTAGCGGTACCGCGATGGATCACTTCAACCGCGGTCTCGAAAAGTCGATCGGCCAGTTCGACGTGACGCACAACTTCAAGTTCACGACGATTTACGAACTGCCGTTCGGTCCCGGCAAGAAGTGGATGACCAAAGGCCTGGCGGGCAACCTGCTCGGCAACTGGCGCATCAGCGGTATCGCCCTGTATTCGAGCGGCCAGCCTCTGGGTCTGTCGACTTCGGTCGGCACGCCGAGCGTCCTGTTCGCCGGTCCCAATCGTCCGATCATCAACACCTACGACAACTGGCGCCGTCCCCTGCAGGGCGGAAGTTTCGATCCGTCGGTGGACTTCTTCGTCCAGCCGGCCTCGTTCTTCCCGAACCAGGTGGGCAGCTATGCCGGAACCACGCAGTACTTCGGCAACCAGACTCGCTACAACCCCAACTTCCGCCAGTTTGCCAACCTGAACGAAAACATCTCGCTCGCCAAGACGTTTACGATCACGGAAAGCATCCGGGTGGACTTCCGCGCGGAAGCGTTCAATGTGTTTAACCGCCAGCGGTTCGGCACCGGTACGCTGCAGATCCAGAACGCGAACTTCGGCCGTCTGACCTCGTCGGGCGACTTGCTGAACAATCCTCGCCAGATGCAGTTGGGTTTGAAAGTTTACTTCTAGACCTTCCGCTTCACGAAGAAAAAGGGCCGGAGCCTTCGGGTTTCCGGCCCTTTTACTTTTCGCCGTCGACCACGCCGCGCGCGATCTCGAAGACGTCGCGCAGCATCGCCGCCGTGAGTCTTCCGGTGGACGTGTTCTGCTGGCTGGGATGGTAGGAACCGATCAACACAGGCTCGAGGTTCGCGTACACGGCGCCGTGGCCGAACACGTAGTCCGCCATGCGAATCCGTTGGCCGTTGTCCCGCAGGTAGCCGAGATACGTGTCCCACGCGAGCTTACCCAGGCAGACCACTGCTTGCAGATGTCGCAACGCCGCCAGTTCGCGATCGAGGTACGGACGGCAGCGGCGGAACTCTTCGGGCAGTGGCTTGTTGTCCGGCGGCGCGCAGCGAACGCTGGCGCTCACCCATGCGTCTTTCAATCGCAGACCGTCGTTGCGCGACACGCTGGTGGGCTGGTTCGCGAACCCTGTTTCGTGCATCGCACGATACAGAAAGTCGCCCGATTTGTCGCCCGTGAAGACGCGGCCGGTACGGTTCGCGCCGTGTGCGCCGGGCGCGAGTCCCAGGACCAGCAGGCGTGCCTTGGGGTCACCGAAGCCGGGCACGGGCTTGCCCCAGTACTCCTGATCGCGATAGGCACGGCGTTTGATTTCCGCCATGTGCCGGCAGTGGTCCCGCAGGCGGGGACACAACTCGCACGCCTCGATGTCCTTGCCGATCCGTACCAGCGACAATCCGTCAGCCCTTCATCGAATCGGCGAGGGAGAAGATCGGCAGGTAGAGCGCGATCAGCACGAAGGCGACGAAAATGCCCATAAAGATCATGATGGCGGGCTCGATCAGGGCGAGAACCGCGGTCATGTTGGTTTGCACGTCGTCCTCGTAGAATTCGGCGACAGAGTTCAGCATGGCGGGCAGCGCGCCGGTGGATTCGCCGACCTCGATCATGTCGATGGCGAGACCCGGAAACACGCCGGTCGCCTTCAACGAACCGGATAGCGGTTGTCCTTCGCGGACGCTTTGGCGAACCTTGTTCAGCATGCCTTTCAGGAGCCGCGAACCGAGCGATTCGCCGGCGGTTTCGAGCGCCTGCACGAGCGGGATGCCGCCCACCAGCAGCGTGCTCAACACGCGGGAAAACTGCGCCACCTGGTACTTGATCCAGATCTGGCCGAACACGGGGACGCGCATCTTGATACGGTCGCCGGTTTCCTCACCCTTGTCGGTGCGCAGCCACATCCGGATGCCGAAGATCGCACCGATCAACGCCAGGAATCCGAACACGACATACTCGCGCGAGGTGGTGCCGATGGCGATCAGAACCTCGGTCATGGCCGGAAGCTTGGCCTGCATGCCGGAGTAGAGTTCGGCAAAGCTCGGGACGACGTAGGTCACCAGAAATACCACCAGCGCGATGACGAGGATGATCAGCAGCGCCGGGTACAGTAGCGAGACCAGCACCTTCTTGCGTACGGCCAGCGCGAGCTTGGTGTAGGTGATGTAGCGTTCCAGCGTTTCGGCGAGCGAACCGGATTTTTCGCCGGCGAGCACCGAACTCACATAAATCGGGGGGAACACGCCCTGGCGTCCAAAGGCTTCGGACAGCAGTGTGCCGTTCTTGACCTCGTCGCGCACGGCCTTGATGTGGCCTCCCAGTTTTGGGTCGGTGAGGCGGTCAGCCAGCAGGTCGAGACCTTTCAGGATCGGCAGTCCAGCCTTGATGAGCGTGACGAACTGCTGATTGAAGATCAGGAATTTTTCGAGATTGAGCTTCTTTTTACGGCGCGACCCGCCCGCGCCGCCGATGCGAAGACCTTGCACGGCGCCGGCGGGCTTGATCGAATAGACAAGGAATCCCTGCTGGGTGAAGCGTTCGCGAAGTTCGCGTTCGGAAGCCGCTTCCACGACTTGCTGTTTGATTTCGCCGCGGGAATCCGCGACCTTGAGTACCCATTCCGGCATAAGGACGGTCTAACTATAGCTTGACGCGCCAGAGGCCGGAAGCGTGGAGATGGAAGGCCGGGGCAAGGAATTCTCCCCGCCCCGGAATCGGTCAGATTTACGATTGACGCTTGCCGCGAAGCATAACAATGCCGCGCGGTTTTCACCCCTGACTCCGCCCGGGGCGATGTATTAGTCGATCGCCGGTACGTCTACCCAGGCGCGCTTCTGCCAGGATTCCAGGCCCTTTTCGGCGAGTTGCACTCCCTTGGCAGCTTCCCGGAGGTCCCAGCGGAACGGTTCGTCCTTCACGACGTGGCGCAGGAACATCTCCCATTGCCGCTTGAACGCGTTGTCGAACGTGTCCTGTTCCGGCACCTTCTGCCAACCGTCGAAGTAGTTCAGCGGACTGTC
>JAFDVT010000274.1 GCA_018268875.1 Acidobacteriota bacterium | reverse complement strand
TGCGTCCAGAACCCCGGTTTGTGGATCTCATAGCCTCGAAAAGTCACCGAGCGAGGCTGGTCAACCTCGGCGCGGTAGCCGGCGAGGTCGTCGAGCGTGATGAGGCCACCGTTGGCTTCAGAATAGGCCGCGAATTTCCTGGCGATGTCGCCTTTGGACATGAGAGTTCGAACGGCGGCGATCTTCTTCTTCCGGTTGCCCCGCGTCTTGCGTTCAGTTTCGGCCATCGTGCGAAGCGTTTTTGCGAGCCCCGGCAGGCGCATGATCGTGCCGCGGGCCGGCGGGGTTCCCTCGGGATAGAAAAACGCGTAGGACGACGGCCACAACTGGAGGATCCCTCGAAATTCTTTCAGCATCCCGGCGAATTCTTCGGCGATCGGAAAACCGTCCGCGTCCTCGATGGCAGGCTGTAAAACCTGGGCGAGCGACATGGTGCCGTACTCTTCGAGCGCCAACAAGAGACCGTCGATGACGCCCGGCGTGATGGCCGAAAGGATGCCCTGCGGTGGAATCAGAGGCTTGCGAGTAGAGTCCTCAAACGGCTCGGCTTTGCGCTGTTTGTAGAAGTCCACGGTCGCTTTTCGCGGGGCAACGCCCACACCCGAGATCACGATCGGAGGCTTTCCCGCCATCTTGATGATCACGGGCATTTCGCCGCCCAGGCCGAAGCGGCTCTGTTCGGTTACCGCGGCGGCGAACGTTGCGGCGACGCCCGCGTCCACGGCGTTGCCACCCTGTTGGAGAATGCGGAACCCGGCTTCGACTTCCTGGTTATTGGCCGCCCCCACCATTTCGCGCAGACCTCGAACCGGCGGAAACATGGTCGGCGGAGCGGCGTAGGTCAAGGCGAGACAACCGGCGAGAAGCGCGGCGGCGGGACGGCGGCGAAGCATCCTTACATGCTAGTTGTTTTTGGCGACGGTCTGTTCGGCGAGCCTTTGTTTGTTGACTTTTTTCTGCGCGTACATGCGTGAGTCGGCCACTTGCAACAGCGATTCGCGATCGTTGCCGTCGTCCGGGAAGGTGGCGGCGCCAACGCTCATCGCAAGGACACGCTCGCCGGTGATCTGGAACCCGGCGTCGACGGCAATGCGCGCCAGTTCCTCGCACTTGCGTTCGACATCTGCGGGCCTCATGCCGGGCAGAACGACGACGAATTCATCGCCGCCCATACGAGCGACGTAGTCGAACACACGGCAAACCTCGCGCATGCCGGTGGAGACGACGCGCAAGACGTTGTTGCCTTCCAAATGGCCAAAACGGTCGTTCACCTGTTTGAAGCCGTCGAGGTCGCATACCAGAACCGTGCAGGTCATGTCATTGCGCCCGCAAAGCTGCAGTTGCTGGTCCAGGTGGTGGTAGAGCGAACGCGCGTTGGGAAGTTTGGTCAGATAGTCCGTCGTGGCGGAATTCTCCGCGTCCAAAAACTTCAACGCGTTTTCGACCGACAGCGCCACCTTCGAACTCGCCGCCAGCAGAATGCGCAGGTGGTCCCTCGAAAATGCGTCCTTAGCCGTGCTGTACAAGGTCATGACGCCCATGACGTTGCCGCTGACGCCTTCGAGCGGGACGGATAACGCGGACCTGAGCAGCACCGGATCCGAATGGGAGTAGCCCGGTTCGACGGCGGGATTGCCGTTGAGGATTGGCTTGCGATTTTCCGCGACCCAACCGGATAGGCCGGCGCCGATTTCCATCGAGGTTCCGAGCCAGCGAGGCCGCGCCCTGCCGGCGCAATGGCGGGCCGTGAGGCGGTTCTGGCTGACGAGGTAAATCACCAGGCAATCGTGCGGCACAATGCCCTGCATGCGGCAGGTGAGCACCGACAGCGTCTCCTCAATCGAAAGCGAGTTCCCAAGGTCCTGCGCGAGCTCGAACAGCGTGTGTACTTCCTGGCGCGCGGATGCGATGGAATGCAGAAAGTCGGACGGGGAAGTCGCCGCAGTGGCTTCGGGACGCAAGCCCGGGATGCCTGTTTCGTTCGCGTAGCCGGCAGCCGGGGCGGCCTCTGCTCCCGGACTGTTGGCGCCGATGTCGTCGGGAAGCCGCGACCGACCGTTGGCGGTTTCGAGTGTTTGGCGTTCCAGGTCACGATAGGTCACCCGCAGAACCTCGACGATACGCGGGTCGAACGCCTTGCCGGATTGCTTGGCAATTTCCGACATCGCGTCGTCAAACGGGCGTTCCGAAGCCGCATTCTGGAAACGCGCGGCAAGACTGTCAAATTCATCTACGACGCTTAGGATCCGGGCGCCAATCGGGATTCTCTCCGCTGCCAGGCCGTCCGGATAGCCGTGGCCATCCCAACGTTCATGATGCCAGCGAACGATCGGCTCCACGGGGTAGGGAAAGCGAACGCGCTCGAGGATTTCCGCGCCGATCACCGGGTGAATTTTGACGCGTTCCAGTTCCTCGGCCGTCAGTGTTCCGCGCTTGGAAATGATGTGTTCCGGCACCGCGAGCTTGCCGATATCGTGCAGGAGCGCCGCGGCGCGAACCGCGCTAATCTCGTCGGGCGGGAGTCCAATCTGGTCGGCGATGCCCGTGGCGTACACCTGGACGCGATGCAGGTGTTCGTGGCTGTTGCTGTCCTTGGCCTCGATCGCCAGGGCCAGAGCCTCAATGGTACGCATGTGGAGCGAGGCCATATCGGACACGTGTTTTTTTTCGTCGGCAATCTGCGCGAGGTACAGGCGGTAAGAGCGGTACACCAGGTACAGGATGGGAACGATCATCAGCGCCGTTTGCCACCCCACATGATCCTTTGCGACGAGGCCTAATCCGCTGGCCGCCGCGCCCAGGATGTAATACGGCATGGCCCACATAAAACATTCCCGCCAGACCTGCCTGAAGCGCTTTCGATCCTGCCGGGCGATCATGAAGGCGGCCGGCAAATTATTGGAAATGAAAAGCGCGATGGCGCCGGCAAACAGGCGTACCGAGGATTCGAAATACGCGCCGTGGAAGACCGACAACTCCGCCGCGGCGTAGGCGACCGACGACGACAATCCAGCCAGTGCGACGTTAAAGACGATCTGTTCCCACCGGACCTTGCTCCAACGCCTGCCCGACGCGATCATGGCGAGCGATTGCATGAGCGACAGGAACGACGCCATCACCACTGTTTCAGACCAGGAGAACGCCACCAACGAATACAAAATAAAGAGGAAATTGGCGGTTAGCGACCCCGAGATGCCGGGCATCGAGATGGTGAACCCGCTTGCCGCCGAGGCGAGCAGCACGATACACCCGTAATGGTAAGGATCGAGGCCCCGGAACGAAATGCACGCGTAGGCAAGCAGCGAAAGGCCGGCAACAATCACCGGCCAGAGGACGAGCCTCTCATTTCGTTGTCTCCATGGACGCGACCGCATCTCTCGTCTATCCATCAGCAGTGTGAGGATGTAACTTTAGTAGTGTGGAAAGAATTCCGGCGCGCTCGTCCGGCCTGAATTGAATCATGGATTACTCCTCGTACAGCTGGATCTTTCTGGCGGCTCTGGCGGGCGGCGCCGTGGCGTTTGTCGTGGCGTACCGGCTGTTCGCACGGCGTTCGCGGCAGTGGACGCGACAGGTGTCCGCGGCGCATCGCCGCGAAGTGGAAGATCTGGAGTCCCAGTGGAAAGAGAAGTTCACTCGTCTGGGGACCGAGCTACGTGACGTGCGCGCGAGTTGGAATGAGTTGCAGGCGGTGGCGGAGGCTTCCGAGTCGCAAGCCAAGGCGGCGGAAGCGAGGCTAAAGGCCTCGTCGGAATCGAACCGGATTGCGATGTCAGAGGCTGCGGCCGAAATCGAGCGGTTGCGAGCGGCGGAACTGGCGGCATCGGATGCGGTGGAAGCGGCGCGGTCGGCGATTGCCGGAGTTCGCGCGGAGTACGAAATTCAGATCGCCGGTTTGAAGGCGGAAGCCGCCGAATGGCGGGAAGAAGCCGAGGACTGGCAGGCCAAGGCGGGGAACTGGCAGCACAAAGCCGCCGAATGGAAGGCGATGTCGGAGCTTGCCGCCGACCTTGTGCCGGAGTCCGCGGCGGACGTCGCTGTGGGAGTTCTGGAACCGGAGTTGGTGACGGTCCAGGAGATTGAAGACTACAAACGCACCATCGCCGCGTGGGAAAATCACGTGCAGGCGCTGTCGGCCGAATATGAGGCGAAGCGTCACGAAGAGGAACGCTGGAGGACGTCGATGGAGATCGAACTCAATGCGTTGCGGACCAACTTAAGCGACCGCAACGAACGCATCGCGAAGTTGGAGGCCGACGCGGCGCTGTTGTCGCATGTGCGGCAAAGTATGCGCGAACGGCAGACGCGAATCGACGGCCTGCAATTGCAGGTTCGCCAACTCCGGGAGGAACTGCACGCGGTACGCGCCAACCTGGCGGATCGCAATGACCGGGTCGCAAAGCTCGAAGCCGACGCCGCGTTGCTGTCGCATGTGCGGCAGAGTATGCGGGAACGTCAAACGCAGATTGATGGGTTGAAGCTGCAGTTGGAGGGGGCTCGCGCGGCAGCCTCACACCCGGCCTCGGGCGAGGCCGAAGCGGCCATTCGCGAACTGCAATTGCGAGTTCGCCAATTGGAAGCGGAGAAGGCGGGGGAAGACCGGTCGCACAGTCTGCAACTGCGGCTTCGCGTCGCTACGTTGAAAGGCATTCGCTTCTTGCCGGATAGCGCGGAGATCGTGCCGGATTCGGTTCCGGCGATCGATAATGCGGCGATTGCGCTTTCCGCCGTCAGAGGCGTCAAGATCGAGGTCGCGGGGCATACCGACAGCATCGGCGACGAGGCGCGGAACGTACGGCTGAGCCAGTTGCGCGCGGAAACCGTGCGGGATTACCTGATTTCACGCGGCGTTCGTGCGGAAATGCTGACCGCGGTGGGCTACGGCGGTTCGAGGCCGATTGCCGACAATTCGCTCGATGACGGACGTTTTGCCAACCGGCGGATCGACTTCGTTGTCCGCTAGCCGGTACTTTCAAGCGGCCGCCTTTTTAGGCTCTTTCCTACTGTTTGTCGTGCAGCCCATGGAGGCAAAGCGCATCCTGCCATTGTTGGGCGGGACGGCATCGGTATGGACAGTCTGCCTCCTGTTCTTTCAATGCGCGCTGTTTCTGGGCTACGCCTACGGCGCCACCGCCTCGCGAGCCGTGCACACCGTGGTGCTGGTCTTGGCGGCGATCGCAGCGTGGAAGGCCCCGGTTACGACGTTCGATCATCTTTACAGCGCACACCAGGGACCTTGGGTCGTCGCCGTCTGGCTGGGCTTGCTTACGGGACTGCCCTTTGTCGTTATCGCCGCCGGATCGGTGTTGCTACAGCGATGGGCGGGAACGTACCGGTTGTACGCGGTGTCGAACGCGGGTTCGCTGGCGGCGCTGATCGCCTATCCGCTGGTCTTTGAACCCTTGCTCGATCTCGACCGGCAGCGGTCCTGGTGGTTGGCCGGTGGCGCGGTGTATGCGGGACTGATGCTGGTGTGCGCCTGGCACGCGCGCACGATGGATGCGCCGGCACGCTGGAAAAGCCGCCCTGGCGCGGCATCGCTCGGCAAATGGATGTTGTTCGCGGCCTGCGGCACGGGACTGCTGGCCGCCGCTACCAACCAGATCTGCCAGGAGGTCGCGTCGCTACCGTTTCTGTGGGTGGCGCCGCTCGCGTTGTATCTGGTGAGCTTTATTCTGACGTTCGACACCGGCGGACGCTGGTGGACACGACCTTCCATCTGGAACCTGGCGGCGGCGGTCGCGATTCCGGTGGCGGTCATCCTGTACGTGTTGGGACCGCAAGTGGGGTTCGTGTGGCACCTGGCGGTGGACCTGGGGGTGCTGTTCGTGTGTCTCATGGTGTGCCACGGTCAACTGGCGGCGTCGCGACCACCGGCCGAGGCGTTGGGATGGTTCTATCTGGCGTTGTCGGCGGGCGGCGTACTGGGGACGCTGTTCCCGGCGTTGCTCGCGCCACTGTGGTTTGCGAGCTATGCGGAGTTCCCGCTGCTGCTATCGGCGATCGCGCTGCTGGCGTTGCTATCGTTGCCTCGGCCGTTGCTGCCGCTGACCATGGTGCGACGCCTGGAACTGTTTGGGTTGGCGCTGGCGGTGGTGGCGCCGGTGGCTGTGTTGACGCCTCCCGCGGTACCGCCGCTGTACCAGAGCCGCAGTTTCTACGGCGTGCTGCGCGTCACCGAGCGGCAAGAACCGCAGGGAACGCTGCGGGTTCTGACCCACGGGCAGACGGTGCATGGTACGCAATGGCGCGAACATCCCGAATGGCCCACCACTTACTACACCGAAGCGAGCGGGGTGGCGCGGGCGATTGTGGACGAACAGCGTCTGCGGGCGGACGGCATTCGCGCGGGCGTGGTCGGCCTGGGCGCCGGAACGTTGGCGCACTATGCGCGGCCGCAGGATACATTTCACTTTTACGAACTCGATCCCGAAGTCTTGCACGTCGCGCTCGAGTATTTTCGTTACCTGCCTCTTTCGGATAAGACGGCTGTGGCGCCCGGTGACGCGCGGCAGAGCCTCGCGCACGACGACCTGCCGGGTGCTTACGACGTGCTGGTGGTCGACGCCTTTTCGAGCGACTCGATTCCCGTTCACCTGCTCACTCGCGAGGCCGCGAATGTGTACCGCCGCCGTGTGAAGCCCGAAGGTTCGATTCTGTTCCATATCTCAAACCGCGCCTTGAACCTGGAACCGGTGGTGCGAGGCCTGGCGCAGTATCTGAACCGCAAGGCGGAGATTTTTCGCAATGAGGATCAACCCTCGACCGGCGGAAGCTCGGCGGTTTGGATCCGCCTGCGGCCCGGCGCGTACGAAGGACCTCGCGGCGTTCTTTGGACCGACGGCTATTCGAGCCTGTGGCCGCTGATCCGGCTTCGATAGCATACAGGCATGATTTCCCGACGGATCGTGCTTCCTGTTTTCGCCGCCGGAACAAGTCTTTACGCCATGAATGACGCAAAACGTAAGATGACCATCCACCTGGTTCCCGGGTCGATTGGCGTGGAACTCACGCAGCGCGAGGCGATCGAAGCGGCAAAGCGATACGGCTTCGAAGCGGTGGCGCCCGATGGCGTGTATCTGGCCAGCGTCGACGCGGCCGAGATCGATGCGTTGACGTCTGAGGTGCGCGGGCTCGGGCTCGTCTGGGGCAACGCGGGCCTCACTGTGGACTTCCGCAAGGATGCGCAGACGTTTGAAAGCGACCTCGCGAAATTGCCGGCGGTGGCCAAGGCGTTGCAGCGCGCCGGTGTGACTCGGATGGGAACCTGGATCAGTTCGTCGCACGCGACGTTGACGTATCTCGCGAACTTCCGGCAACACACTGAGCGGCTGCGAAAAATCACGACGGTGTTGGGCGCGCACGGCATTCGGCTGGGGCTGGAATACCTGGGTCCGAAGACGCTGTGGAGTTCGAAGCGCTACCCGTTTATCCATACGATGGCCGAATGCAAAGAGCTGATTTCGGCCGTGGGACCGCAACATTGCGGACTGTTGCTCGATAGCTGGCATTGGTACACGGCGGGCGAGACCGCTGCGGACATCGAGTCCTTGAAGAATGAGGACGTCATCTGCGGCGACCTGAACGACGCGCCGGCGGGCATCCCGGTGAACGAACAGATTGACTCGAAGCGCGAACTGCCGCTGGCGACCGGCGTCATTCCCGTGGCCGATTTTCTGAACGCCTTGCAGAAGATCGGGTTCGATGGGCCGGTTCGCTGCGAGCCTTTCAACGCGGCGCTGCGCGCGATGCCCGAGGAACAGGCGCTTGAGGCCGTTTCGAAGTCGATGCACAACGCATTTGCGCGAATCCGCTAGGATATGGGGATCACAATGCGATACCTTCTCCCGTTCCTGCTGTTGGCGTTGAGTGCGCAGGCACAGCAGTCGATCGACTGGCCGAAGATCGAGGCTGAGACGTTGCAGCATTTCCAGGCGCTGGTGCGGTTGGATACCACGGACCCCGGTGGACTCGAGAAGTCCGCGGTCGATTATCTGCGCAAGGTTCTGGAGGCTGAAGGCATCGCCACCAAGACGTTCGCGGTGACGCCGGAGCGGCCGAATCTGGTGGCGCGCATCAAGGGCAATGGCAAGAAGAAGCCGCTCTTGATCATGGGGCACACCGACACGGTGAACATCGACCCAAAGAAGTGGAGCCATCCTCCGTTCGGCGCGGTGCTCGATGGCGGCTACGTGTACGGTCGTGGGACGGTGGACGATAAGGACAACGTCGTCGCGTGCCTGATGACAATGCTGTTGATCAAGCGGCTGAACATCCCGCTCGATCGCGACGTGATCTTCCTGGCCGAGGCGGGCGAGGAAGGCAATGTTCGCTTCGGCATTCTGTACATGGTGCAGAAGTATTACGAAGAGATCGACGCGGAGTTCTGCCTCGCGGAAGGCGGCGGTGTGACGCGCAAGGGCGGCAAGTTGCAGTACATGAGCGTGCAGACGACCGAGAAGATTCCATATGCGTTGAAGCTTGTGGCGCGCGGGCCAGCGGGGCACGGTTCGCGCCCGCTGCGGAACAACGCCGTGGTCCATCTGTCGCAGGCCGTGGCGAAGGCGGCAGCGTGGCAGACGCCGATGCGCATGAACGACACGACGCGCGCCTACTTCGAGCGTCTGGCGACCATCAGTACGCCGGAGGAAGCGGCGCGGTACAACAACATCGTCAACCCGGCCAAGACCAACGCCATCCAGGAGTACTTCGCCGAGAACGAGCCGGGCCATTATTCGATGTTGCGGACCTCGATCACGCCGACGATCCTCAGGGCGGGCTACCGGGTGAACGTGATTCCGTCGGAGGCCGAAGCGACGCTCGATATTCGCGGCCTGCCGGATGAGAACATGCGGAACTTCACCGAAGAACTGAAGAAGATCATCAACGATCCGCAGGTGGAGGTGGTCCGCGAATTGCGCGACGTTCGCCCGGGCGCGCCGCCCTCGAGCCTCACCAGTCCGGCGTTCGCGGCGATCGAAGCGTCGCAGAAGAAGTTCTATCCGGGGATTCCGACGTTGCCGACGATGTCCACCGGCGCCACCGACATGGCCTACCTTCGCGGCAAGGGCATGCAATGCTACGGCGTGGGACCGATGACCGATGTCGAAGACGGTCCCAAGGGGTTCGGCGCGCATTCGGACCAGGAGCGCATCCTGGTCGATTCGCTACAAACCTTCGTCAAATTTCATTACGACGCCACGCTTCGCATCGCGGGCGCGAACTAGCAACGATCAGGCCGTTTGCAGCGTGTGGCGGCGAATTGTGGCCACCAGCGATTCTTCGGCATAGGGCTTCACCAGGAAGTCCGTGACGCCGGCGTCGAAGGCCTTTTCGCGATGCTTGTCGCCGCCTCGCGAAGTGAGCATGATGACGGGAATGCCTTTGGTCGCGGCATCGGAACGGATGGCGAGTGTGAAGTCGTAGCCATCCATGCGTGGCATTTCGAAGTCGACGAGAATGACGTCGGGATGGCGATCCATACCGTGCAACGTGTCAAGCCCATCGAGGCCATCGCGCGCGGCCGTCACGTTCCAGCCGTACTTCCGCAAGGTATTCGCTACCACGCGGCGCACGCTCACCGAGTCGTCGATCACCAGGATTTCCAGCGGTCCCGCGGCTTGATGGACGGCCGGCGCCTCGGGCGCATTGGCGGATTCGGCGGTCCGGCGGCGATGTTCGCGCAGCAATTGCGGCGGGCGAAGCACCAGCACCACCGATCCGTCCGATAACGTCGTCGTACCGGAAATGGCGGTCGAACGGCGCAGGATTCCCGTGGGCGGTTTCACCAGGATCTCGCGGATGTCGAGGATGCGGTCCACGGCGACGGCGATGTGTTCGGCGCCGCAATCGAGCACAACCCAAGGCCGGTTGGCCCGGGCGGCGTTCTGGCGCGGCAACTGCAGGGTTTCGTCGAGCGGCACCTGCGTGAGCGTACCGGCCGCGTCGGGTCCGGCGCGGAGTACGCTCGCCAACGGCAAAGCGAACATCTGTCCCGCCGATTCGGCGAACAGCGAACGTAGAATCGCCTGTGAAAGCGGCACCCTGAGGACGAAGAGCGTGCCTTCGCCGGGCTTCGATTCGATGGAGATGGTGCCTTTCAGGGACTCTACGGTGGAACGTACGATATCGAGGCCCACGCCGCGGCCGGCGACCTCCGATACTTGCGTGGCGGTGCTGAAGCCGGGTTCAAACAGAAAGTCGTTGAGAGCGGCGCCGTGCAGTTGCGCCGCCTGCGAAGGACTGACAAGGCCTTTGCGCAAGGCGGTGGCGCGAATGCGATCGGCTTGCAGACCTTCGCCGTCGTCGCGAACCTGGAAAACGGCCGTGGAGCCTTCGCGCATCACGTGCACGGAAATCTGTCCCGCAGCCGGTTTTCCTCGCGAAACGCGAGTTTGTGGGTCTTCGATGCCGTGCGACACGGCATTGCGCAAAAGATGATCCAGAGGTGCCGAAAGCGCGTCCAGCGTGGCTTTGTCGAGCAGCGTTCCGGAGCCTTCGATTGACAGTCCGGCTTCCTTGCCCAGAGTTCGGGCGGCGATGCGAACCGTACGATCGAGTCGCGAGGCGATGGTCGAAACGGGCGCCATGCGCATTTGCAGGATCTTGTCCTGCAACTCTGCGCTGAACTTCGCATAGCGGCCGCGCGTATTTTCGAAAT
>JAFDVT010000273.1 GCA_018268875.1 Acidobacteriota bacterium | reverse complement strand
GGCGAGGTTCCGGCGGCAGCCAGTTGGCGTAAGCAACTGCAGATCACCGGCATCCGCATGCAGGATTCCAAGGTGCGGTTTGTGCTCATCAACCACGCCAAATCGGACGCGCCGGCCATGAGCCTGCTGGTCCATCTGCGGTCGGTGAACGCCAAGCCTTCCGACCCGGCCATTGGCACCTTCCAGATCCGCCTGTCGCCGCTTGCCCCGGCCGAAGCTCGCGACCTCAGTTCCGGTGTCGAGCTCAGTCCTTCGGCGAAGAACGTGGACTGGACGGACATCCGCGCGGATATTCAGGCGGCAAAGCTCCTGTAGTCAACGCCAGGTTGCGCCGCGCATCCTCGAGGCACGGGTCTTTTTCCAGGGCGCGCAGAAAGTCCGCCTGCGCGGCTTTGGACTGCCCGAGTTCCTGCAGTGCGACACCGCGGTTGTTCAAGATCATCGCCGACGATGGATTCAACGCCAGCGCCCGTCCAAAGGCGGCTAGCGATTCCGCCGCGCGTCCGTTCCGCAACAGAATCAAACCCAATTCATTCGGGACATCCGGATCGCCCGGCGCGATTCCCGATGCCTGTTCCAGCACTCGTGCGGCGTCCGCAACCGGCAAGGTTCGTGCCAATTGAATTCGCGGCCGTACCTTACCCGGCGAACGTTCCACCGCCTCCTGCCAAAGGGCGCGCTCGCTCGACCAGACAAAGGCCGTGCGGTAGCAACTGATCAACCCTAGTCCCGCAAGGATGGCCAGGATGACCGGCGTTTTCAAACGTGTCGCAACTAGAAAACAGGCGAACGCGAACATCGGAAAATACATTCGCCGGTCGGCTGCCAGATCCTCGGCGGGGAAAATTGTCGAACTCGGGATCAGCAGGATGAACCCGGCGAGCAGCCAGTACCATCCTTTTCGGTAAGCGAGCACGCACAGCCCGAGGATCGCCGCCCAGCCGAGCGCTGACAGCCAGAGGTCCGGCATCGCGACTTCGGTATCCACCGTAAATCCGTACGGCAAGGCGAGCAACCGCAGATAGCGCCAGATCACCACGCCCTGCGCCCGCAAATATTCGAAGGGCGTGATCCCCGCTGCAAAACCCGCGCCCGAACCCGGCATCGCACGGGTGGCGAGAACCGCTCGCAATCCCGCCAAGGCGGCAACCGCCAGCATCACGGCCGCAGTTCCGATTTTTCGGCGTTCCAGTTTTACGCCGCGGGCCCAGTCGAGGAGCAGTAACGCGAACGGTAGCGTGACGCATTCCTCTTTCGCGAGCAGCGCCAGCACAAAGCAGCCGAGCGCCGGAAGCGTTCGCTCACGAAGCCAGAACCATACGGTCAACAGGCAGAACGTGGTCATCAACAGCGTGGACCTCGCGAACACGTAGTTCACGGGTTCCGACTGCAATGGATGCAGCGCGAACAGAGCGGCGGCGATCCACGCGCCTTGCGACGGCAACATCCGCATCGCGATCCGCCACACCAGCCAGGTGTTGACCGCGTGCAGCAGAAGGTTGACCAGATGCCAGGGCAGGGGATTGGCCTCGCCGCTTCCGCCGCCGAGCGCATGATTGGCCCAAAAGGAAAACTGGGTGAGCGGCCGGGTTTGCAACGGTAGCCACACTTCCCACCAGCCGCTCGAACCGGTGATTCGCGGATCGCGGAGCATGGAATGATCGTCAAAGTGGAACGGGCCGAAAATGGACCAGCCCCACACCAACGCGAACGTTGCAACAAGCCAGAAAACCGGACGCAAACTGCTATTCTAAAGCCTCGTAGCCATGCCTGCCGCCGCCACCAAGACCCACAAGCCGAAAAAGCTCTCGGAAAAGAAGGCGGAACGGCTGCGGACCATCCTCGCCGCTCTCGACATGCTGTACCCCAACGTCACTTGCGCGCTGCATCATGGAAACGCGTGGGAACTGCTGGTCGCGACCATCCTTTCGGCGCAGTGTACGGACGAACGGGTCAATAAAGTCACCCCGGATTTGTTTCGCAAGTACCCGTCCATCCGGGCATTCGCCAACGTTCCGCAAGCGGAACTCGCGCAGGACATTCACTCCACCGGGTTCTTCAACAACAAGTCCAAGTCCATCATCGGCGCGGCGAACAAGCTGCTGAACGAGTTCAACGGCGAGATCCCGCGCGACATCGACCAACTGCTGACGGTCCCCGGCGCGGCCCGTAAAACCGCCAATGTCGTGCTGGGTACGGCGTTCGGCATTGCGTCCGGTGTGGTGGTCGATACGCATGTCCAGCGCATCTGCCAGCGCCTGGAACTGACCAAAGAATCGGACCCCGTCAAGATCGAACGCGACCTGATGGCGATCCTTCCGCAAGACCGTTGGATCAGCTTCTCGCACCAGGTGATCCACTTCGGCCGTAACATCTGCGTGGCGCGCAAACCCAAGTGCGCCGAATGCCCGCTGCAAACCATTTGCCGGGCTCCCGACAAGACCGTTCCCTAGCCGCCTATGAACCTGTTCTGGCAAGCGATCGCCGCTATCGCTGTTGCGGTTACACGGCCTCCGGTGTTGCTCCTGGGGTCGCTGCTAGGCTTCGGGATTCTGATTCCCCTGCGTTATGGACCCACGTTTGGAGAATCGAAAATCCTGGCGGCATATCCGTTTCTGCCGATGGTTTTTGTCGCCGCGCCAATCGCGTTCGGAATGCCTCTCGCCCGCGAAACCACGCGGAAGCTGTATACCTGGCTGGCGGCCGGAATCGTGACGGGTGTGATCCTGTGGGCGGTATTTCTCACCGTCGCGCTGGTGACGCTTGCCGCCGTGAGCTATCCGATTCTGCCGGTATTTCCGGCCCGGGGAACGCTGCTGCGTCATGCGTTGCTGTGCGCGGCCTCCTGCTGGTTTTCGGCATCGGTCTCCGCGTATCTGGCGCTGCTGTTTTCCCCCGACGCGTCCCGCAACGCGACGCGCGTCCTGTTTCTGGCCGCCCTGCTTTGGATGCTCTTCGGACCCGGGTTGCTGACACCCCGCCTGCGCTGGTATCTGCCGGAAATCTCGTTGGAATCGGTGGTCGCCACGGCTCTGCTGTTCAGCGCCGGACTCACCAACGCGCTGCGCGCATCCGCAAACCGGCCAGTTGACCAAACTTCCTCTTAACCAAACTTCGTTTGTCGCGTCACAATAGTGTTGGTGTATTCTGTTGGCAGATTCGTAAGCGATAGACGATGATGGAGAACCCGCTCCCCAGTTCCGATCCAACGCCTGACGCGGCCCCCTCGCCGGCGAAGCGAGGTTGGTTTGCCAGCTTCGGGTTTCTTTTCCGCGACCTTTTCCTGGCCGTGATCCTGGCCGGCGTCATTATTCTGTTCGTGTACCGCCCGGTAAAGGTGGAAGGCACCAGCATGATGCCGACGCTGTCCGACCAGGAACGCATCTTCATCAACCAGTTTGTTTACCGTTTCACGGGCGATGTGGAACGCGGCGACACGGTTGTTTTCTGGTATCCGCAGGACACCTCCAAGTCCTACGTCAAACGCGTCATCGGGCTTCCCGGCGACACGGTTCGCGTCGAGGAGGGAGATGTCTACGTCAACGACCGCAAGCTGCCCGAAAGCTATGTCCCGCCGGAGTTCAAGGACATGGCCAGCTACCCGGAAGTGCGCGTCCCGCCCGACCATTACTACGTGATGGGCGACCATCGTTCGTCTTCGAACGACAGCCGCGCCTGGGGTACGGTCCCCCGCCGGTACATCTACGGCAAAGCGGTGTTTGTGTACTGGCCGCTCGAAAAAATGGGAACCGTTCGCTAGCCGACAGCCTGCCGCCTATGCTTTCGGCCATTGAATTGCTTCCGTCTGAGGAACGGAGCACACAATGTCTTTTGGAATCTACCTCATCGGTTATTTGATCTTGATCCTGGGCCTTGGAATCGGCGCACATTTGCTGCACGTTCCGCCGAAATGGATTGGAGTGGGAGTTTTGGTAATGATCGGCGTAGGCGTGATCTCGGGAGTTTCCTCCACCCGCCAGCGCGATTCTTCCAGCTAAAGAAATCAAAAAGGCCTCCCGGTTTTTCGCCGGGAGGCCTTTCTTCGATTCGATTCGGACCGCTTCTTACTTCTTCGCGGCCAGCTTTTCGCGCATTTCCTTCAGCACGGCCTTGCGGCTGAGCTTGATCTTGTTGCCTTCGAGCGCCAGAACCTTCACCTGGATCTGATCGCCTTCGTTCAACTCGTCGCGAACCTGCTTCACGCGGTTCTCGGAAATTTCGCTGATGTGCAGCAAGCCGTCGGTGCCGGGGAAGATTTCGACAAAGGCGCCGAAGTCCACGATGCGGACCACTTTGCCCAGGTAGATCTTGCCGATCTCGGCCACAGCGGCGATGTCGCCGATCAACTGCATGGCTTTCTCCGCCGCGGTACCGTCCGCCGCGAAGATGTTGATCGTGCCGTCGTCGTTGATGTCGATCTTACAGCCCGACTGCTCGACGATGCTGCGGATCATCTTGCCGCCCGGTCCAATCACCTCACGAATCTTGTCGACGGGAACCGTCATGGTAAAGATTCGCGGTGCGAACTTGGACAACTGCGGGCGAGGCTTGTCGAGCACGGCGTCCATCTTGTCCAGCAGGAACATACGCGCGTCCTTGGCCTGCGCCAGAGCCTCGCGCATGATCGCCGTGGAGACGTTGGTTACCTTCAGATCCATCTGCAGCGCGGTGATGCCCGTGCGCGTACCGGCAACCTTGAAGTCCATGTCGCCGTAGTGATCTTCGGCGCCGGCGATGTCGGTGAGGATGGCGTAATTCTTCGCGTCCTCGCTCACCACCAGGCCCATCGCGATGCCCGCCACCGAGGCCGTCAGCGGAACGCCGGCGTCCATCAACGACAGGCAGCCGCCGCACACCGAAGCCATCGACGAGGAACCGTTCGATTCCAGAATGTCGCTGACCACGCGGAGCGTGTAGGGGAAGGTCTTCTGATCCGGCAGGACAAACGACAGAGCGCGTTCCGCCAGCAGGCCGTGGCCGATTTCGCGGCGGCCCGGGGATCCCGAACGGCCCGTTTCGCCCACGCTGAACGGCGGGAAGTTATAGTGCAGCATCCAGCGCTTGGACGTTACGGTCGGGTCCAGCAGCTCGATGCGCTGTTCGTCGTCGGTGGTGCCGAGCGTCGCGCTCACCATCGCCTGCGTTTCGCCGCGGGTGAACAGAGCCGAACCGTGCACGCGAGGCAGGATGCCCGTTTCGATGTCGATCTTGCGGATCTGGTCGAATTTGCGGCCATCCGGACGGCGGCGCGCCTTCAACATGTCTTCGCGGAAGATCGTTTCCTTCAGACGGTCAAACAGGGCGCCCGCCTGGGCACGCTGCTCGTCGACGTACTCTTCGCCGTCAAACAACGCCTTGGCTTTCGCCTTGGCTTCGTCGACGCGGGCGTAGCTTTCGATCTTCGGGTACTTCTCCGTATTCATCGCGTCGCGCAGGTCTTCGGTGATGGCGGCCGAAATCTTGGCCATCATCTCCTGGTTGACGGGTTCCGGGGTGTAGTCCCACTTCTTCTTGCCGGCCTTGGCGACCAGTTCCTTGATGCCCGCCGCGATGGTCTTGCAGCACTGGTGGCCGAACTCGATGGTGTCGATCACCTGGGCTTCGCTGGCCTGATTTGCGCCGGCTTCCACCATCACGATGCCTTCTTCCGTACCGGCAACCACAATGTTCGTGGTCGAGGCCTTGGCCTGTTCGTAAGTCGGAAGCGCCACCATCTCGCCGTTCACCAGCGCGACGCGCAGGCCCGGGCAGATGTGGTGGAACGGGATGTCGGAAATGGCAAGGGCCGCCGCCGCGCCGATGCTGGCAAGCGGAGCGGGGTCATTCAACGGGTCCGCCGACATCACCAAAGCGATGATCTGGGTCTCGTTGAGGTAGCCTTCGGGGAACAGGGGACGCAGCGGACGATCGATCATCCGGCTGGTGATAATTTCTTTTTCCTGGGGACGGCCTTCGCGTTTGATGAAGCCGCCGGGATAGCGCCCAGCGGCATATGTATATTCGCGATAGTCGACAGTAAGGGGGAAGAAGCTTTGGCCGGGCTTCGGCTTGGTGGAGCCGCACGCCGTAACAAGGACGACCGAGTCGCCTTCGCGAACGACTACCGAGCCGTTCGCTTGCTTAGCGAGTTTGCCGGTTTCAATCGTTACTTTCCGGCCCGAGAGTTCAATCTCGACAGTATGGATCATTCTCAAATTTCCTTTCGCGCTCAATTTCCTTTTGCGCAGAAAAAGGTATCGCCTTCCTCGCGGAAGCGATCACGGTATGAGAATGGAGATGTGTAGGAACAGTTCCCTGCACAAGGGAACCGGATGCCGTTTTACCACCGCGGTGAATCCGCCGGACGCGGACGAATCACCGGACCAGCCGTACAAGTACGGCTTAGCGGCGGATGCCCAAGCTGGTGATCAGCGTCTTGTAGCGTTCCGGGCTGTGGGCTTTCAAGTAGTCCAACAACCGCCGGCGGCGGGCCACCATCGTCAAGAGTCCACGGCGGGAATGGTGATCCTTCGCATGGGTCTTAAAGTGTTCGGTGAGTTCCGAAATCCGCTGACTGAGCAACGCTACCTGGACCTCTGGCGAACCGGTGTCGGTCTTGTGAGTGCGATACTTCGAAATCGTCTTCGTTTTAGCTTCGGCCGCCAGTGCCATTGGGACTACAATACTCCTCGTCTTACCTTAATCTTTTTCATCCACAGGATAGCAGGGGAAGTTGCGGAACTGCAACTTTCTTCGGCACGATGAGGCTGCCGCTCGGCACACAGGTGGGAATCGCCACAGTTACGCGGCTACCTCCAAGATACCGCACACTGCGGCATTTGTCTCGTGCTACGCTCACTTCTGAGCGCGCGAGCCGGGCGCTCCCAGTCCACGGGAAAGGGCCGAGCCCACCGGATTTTCATCGTTTGGCCGAGACGCGATTGCGCGATCTTTTCTCTAACGGCCCGGCACGGCGTGGACGCGGGTCATTTTGGAGAGGAGATCGTTCTTCATGCCCCAACTGCCCCCGCGCCCGTCGCTCGAGCAGCTTCAGAAGCAAGCCAAGGAACTCCTGCGGGTCCTCCGTGCGACCCACCCGGAAACCAAGCTCGCCGATGCCCAGGCGGACCTCGCGCACCAATATGGCTTTGCCTCCTGGACCGCGCTCCGCGACCATCTTCGCCAACTCGCCTCCGGCGCCGCATTTTATGAGGAACTGGCGAGCCTCGTGGCGGACGCCTACATCGCCGGTTCCACCAGCGCGATTCGCGAGGTCAACTACCAATACGGCACCGGCTTCATGGCCGACCATCACGACCCCGATCGTTACCGTGAACTTCTTTCGGAATGGTACGCCTCAATGGATCGTGCCCGTGAACGTGCCATCCGCGACGCACG
>JAFDVT010000272.1 GCA_018268875.1 Acidobacteriota bacterium | reverse complement strand
GCCCGCTGCCTCGCCAAACGGTGATCGACCAGGCCAAGGCGGTGGCGAGCAGTTTTAACGATACGGCGAACGGCATCGCTTCGACGCGCGCCGCAGTCGACAGCCAGCTAAACGACACCGTTTCGACCATCAACAAGAGGCTCGAGACAATTGCCCGCATCAATGCGCAGAAACGATCCACGCCCGAGGCGGCGGCCGATCCGGGCGTAGATGCGCAAATGTACGCCGCAATTGAGGATCTTTCGCAGTACGTACGCGTCCAGACCTTGCGCCAATCCGATGGCGCGGTGAACGTTTACCTGGCGGATACCACCCCGCTGGTCACCGGCGATCAAGCGCTCAAGATCAACTACCAGCCGTCGAACACCGGGGTCACGATCGAAGACGGTTACGGCCGGGACATTACGTCTTCGGTGAAAGACGGACGCCTGGGCGCGCTCGTCTATGAGCGCAACACGCTTCTGCCAGAGTACACATCGACCTTGAATACGCTGGCGAAGGACTTTGCCGACCGCGTGAACACCATCCAGCATGCCGGTGTCACGCCGAACGGCACGGCGCCGACCAGTGACATCTTCACCTACAACAGCACGCTCGGCGAGGCAACGTCACTGGCCGTTGCCGACACGCTGACGCCGGACGGCATCGCCGCCGCGTACGCCTCGGCTCCTGGCGGCAACGGAAACGCGCTGGACTTTGCGGCGCTTGCCACCGACAAGTCCATCAACAATCGGAGTTATACGGAAGAGTTCGGTTCGCTCACGGCCAACTTCGGGCGCGACCTCAACTCGGCCAAGGGCAATGTCACGACCGAAGAGGCGTTGCTCGCGCAGTCGCGAAGTTACCGGGAAGACTTGTCGGGAGTCGATTTGAATCAGTCGGCGGCGGAATTGATCCAGTATCAACGCGCCTATCAGGCGTCGGCGGAGATGTTCCGCGTGCTCAACCAAATTACCGAGACGGTACTCGGGCTGATTCGCTACTAGAACGGAGATTGGACATGATTTCAAACCTGAATTCGTCGAATGCGCGCTTCCTGTATAGCCTCAATTCGATCGAAAAGCGGATGAACACGGCGCAACAGCAGTTGGCGAGCGGCAAACGCATCAATGTCGCGGCGGACAGCCCGGATGACGTTACGGCGCTCCTCAGCTCGCGCGCGCAGTTGGAATCAGCCAAGCAAACCAACTCCAATCTGGACCAGACGCAGACGGAAGTCAATGCGGCGGAAAAAGCGCTCCAGCAGGCAAGTTCGGCGTACGAGCGCGCCCGCGTGCTCGGCTCGCAAGGCGGTTCGGATCTGCAAACGGCCGATAGCCGCGCGACTTTGGCGCGCGAGGTGGAAGCCGTAATGGAGGAACTGGTGGGAATCACCCGCACCACGGCGGGAGGACGCTACATCTTCTCCGGGGATGGCGACAACCTCGTCCCTTACACCATCGACGTCACGCAAACGGACCCGTTTTCGGCCTATTCGGGCGCGGCCACGAACACGCGGCAGGTGCAGCATCCCAACGGTTCGCGTTTCCAGATCGCCAAATCGGCGGACGAAATTTTCGACTCGGCGGACCCGAATTCGAATGTGTTCGATTCGCTCACGCAGTTGCGAAACGCGCTGCTTGCCAACGACGGTGACGCCGTTCGCGCGGCCAACGAACGAATGAACGGAGTCGCGCCGCACTTGGAGCGAATGCTTTCCTACTACGGCACGGTACAGAACCGGGTCGATGCCGGCGTCGAGTATGGCAAGAAAATGGTGTTGGACCTGCAAACGCAGATCTCGAAGGTGGAAGGCGCGGACCTCAGCCAGGCGATCCTCGATCAGCAGCAGGCGCAATTGAACATGCAGGCGGCCTTGCAGTCGCGGGCACAACTCGACCGCCGCACGTTATTCGATTACCTCCGCTAGCGCGCCTGACGCCTCGCGCTAGCCGCGAAGGCCGGCCAGAGCGCCGCGCATATAGGAAAAGCTGCGTTGCATTCCGGGGACGGGGTTGTCTTCGTCCACTTCGTATTCGAGCATCACCGCTCCCGGGTAACGCATCTTTTTCAACTCTTTGAAGATGGCGACAATCGGCATCTTCCCTTCTCCGACGGGCACCTGGCTGCTCGCCTTCGTGAAATCCGTCAAATCCTTGATGTGCATGTCGAGCAGGCGGGAACCGCACTCCCGAATCGTCTCGGTGATATCGACCCCGGTACGCACCGCGTGGCCGACATCGCAACAGATGCCCACTCGCGGATCCATGTTCTTCACCATGCCCAGGATGCTTTGGGGATTTGGGAAGTGCTTGTCCTCCGGACCGTGGTTATGCACCGCGATCTTGATGTCGTACTGCTTGACGTATTTTTCGAGCTTGGGCAAGGTCACGGCAGTAGGGGCGGCCACCATGAGCGGTAAGCCCGCCGCCTTCGCATAGTCGAACTTTGCCTTGATATCCGCTTCATCGTCCACCTGGAAGGAGACGGTGCCGCCGCCGGTGACGGTGAGTCCCGCTTTGTCGAACTCTGCGCGGGCCTTCTGGAGCTCGGCCGCTGTCAGGTTCATCGGCAAGTGAAAATCCTTGATGTTGATGTACTGCGCGCCGATGCGGCGGGTCATCGCGATCGCAATTCTGCGGCTGTAGGCGCGCAGGGAATAGCTGGCGACGCCAAGCCGGATGTCATCGGCCGCGGCGCCGGCGCCAGTGTCGGCGGGAGTCGCGGCGAGCAGCGCGGAAGTCGTTCCGGCGGCAGCAGTGGCGAGGGCGGTGGTTAGTAAGCGTCTGCGATCGAGGTTTGACATGGGAGCACCGAGCGAATGATATCGCATTTGGCTCGCAGTAGCCTTTTTGCTAGCGGCGATATCACCCTTCGGCGTGCGATCGTCCAGGCCGGGCCGCCCGTCTCATTGAGATGGAATTCGGGGACGGCCCGCTAGCGTCTCGTCGCGAAGAATCGCTTCATGATCTCCAGGCAATCGGCGGACAACACGCCCTCGGTGATGGCGAGCCGGTGGTTCAGAAGCTCGGAATCGGCGATTTGAAACTTGCTGCGGACGCCGCCGAACCGTAGGTCGCGCGCGCCGAACACCAGTCTTGAGACCCGGGCGTGAACCATGGCTCCGGCGCACATGGGGCAGGGCTCGAGCGTGACGTACAACGTGGACCCGCTCAACCGGTAATTCCGCTCGGCTTGACCCGCGCCGCGTAGCGCGACCATCTCGGCATGCGCCGTCGGGTCGTGCGTGGCGACCGGGCAGTTGAAGCCCGTCGAAAGAAGCTGGTTGTCCTTGGATACGAGGACCGCGCCGACGGGAACTTCGCCCCCGGCCTCGGCCTGCCTGGCAAGATCCAGCGCCTGTCGCATCCAGAACTCATCCAAGGCATGGGACTCCGGATTGGGATGACCGCCCATTGCGCCTCTTCTTAGGACGGCTGGGAGCGCGCATCATCGAGATGCTGCCGGACCAGTTCCTCGTACATCGCGGGAATGCGCGACAGGGCGATACCCAGCAAAAGGTGCGCGACGACGGGAAGGTTGCGGACCGCGTAGGTCGGAATGAGCGGGGCAAGCCAGGGGAACAGCAGTTGGTACTGAAAGACGTACCAAAGCATCGACGTGGCGAGGGCAACAAGGAACTGGACCATGCCGTAGCCGCGGAATGGCGGCAACAGAAACGCGCACAACATGCCGGCGATGCCGGACAGGAAGACCTGCAATCCCATACCGGCGAGCGTTACGCGACTGAGTCCTTTCCAGAAGGCGACGTTGCCGTAGATCGCGCTGCCGAGAAGGTTTTCGTAACTCCACCAGTGTTGCCGTTGAAGCATCGAAGCGAAGGAGTAGAAGCAGAGCATGGCGAGCCCTCCGACGACTCCCGCCTGGAGGCCGGAGAGCAGGCGAAGGCGCTGGACGGGCCAGCGAACCGGTTGCGGGGTCGAGCCGGCCGAGGATGGCCGTGTCGCATTCGACGCTACGCTTTGGGGTGTAAATCGGACCACCTGAGAAGGTTGGCCACTGCCGCCACCACTGTCCACCGATGGTGGATCAATTGGAGGCGGACCGGTTTCAAGGTGCATCTGCCTGTCCTTCAGAGTAACAGGCACAGTCCCACGCGTGGAGGCTATTCGGGCTGTTTGCGGGAATGCTGGAACACGAAATTGTCCAATTCCTGCACGATTTCGAGCTCGGTGGGCGGCACGGTGAGGCTGACGGCCCAGGCGGATGCGGTGAGGTTCAGCAGCACGCTGCGTTGCTGCGATTCATAGTTGAGCTTCACCTTGTGCGAGCCCGTGTGATCGGCAAGGTGGCGCACATCCGCCAGCATCCCGTTGGTGTCGAACAGGGCGAGCATCGACGAGCCGCCCCAACGGAACATCATCGCGTCGCTGGGCAGTTTGTGCGCGAGGAACTGCGAATACTGGCGAAGCGACATCTGGCCGGCGTCGGTGCCGTAGCGCGTCACCATGTAGCGCAACCGGTCCACCGCGAAGACCACACCGTAGCGGGGGCGGCCCATGGACCGGGCCGATTGAATGGCGCGGATGCCGAGGTCGCGGCCGGGCAAGCCGGTGAGCGTGTCGGACACGCGCCCCGGTGGAAACAGATCGTCTTCGGAGGTATGCGAACGGCTTGCCGATTCGTCGAACGCAGCCGCCAGGCCCGCGCCATCGGCATCGCTGGCTTCCTCATACGAATCCTTCGGCGCGTCGGCCGAAGCACCGGCGCGGATGTTGCCGATCAATTCCCGGCAGCTTTTGGTGAGCGCGGTGGCGACATTGAGATGCTCCACCATCTCGCCGATTTCGTCGGGCTCGAACTTGGTCCCTTCGGCCGAAAGCTCGGCCAGGCGATTGCTCAACAGTTCGATCCGTTGATGGACACTGGCGGAGATTTCCGTTGCGCCCGCAATACCGGTGCTAAAAGTTTGCTCGTCTGTCTGCATCGCCCACCTGAGCCTCTTACTGGCGCTTATCGGCGCCGATAAGGTTTTCAAGAATGGCGACAACAACTCTGCTGGAAGTACTGGTTGTGGAAGACGACACCGAGGCCGGCACTGCGATCCAACGCGCGTTGTCGGACCTTGGGTATGCCGCGCGGCATGCGTCGACCGGCGAAGTGGCCTTGGAAGCCGCGGAGGAGAAGAAACCGCAGCTTGCCATCGTTGCCGCCGGCTTGGGCGGAGATCCCGACGGGCTCAAAACGGCGAGGCAACTCGCGAGCCAGGGCATATCGTTGCTGTTCCTGGCGGAGAATCTGCAGGATGCCCGGCCATTGCTCGATCTGCGCCCATTGGGCGGCCTGGTAAAACCCTTGCGGGAGGGCGAACTTGAGGTTGTGCTGGCCATGGCGAAGAGTCTGGCCGCCGAGCGCGAACAATTGAGCGCCCTCGCGATGGCGATGGAAACAGTAACCGAAGGGATCTTCCTGCTCGACCATGCCAGGCGCATCGTGTTCGCCAATGCGGCCGCGCTTCGCATGGCCCGGACGGATGCGCCGGCCGCCGGGCAGCCCCTGGAAGACTACTTTCCGACTAGCGGAGGCCGTAACGCGCCGCTCGCCGAGGCTTTGGATCAAATTCTAAGCGGTTATCAAACCGACGAGGCGGGCCTCGACGCGATCCTGCATTCGCCGGAGGCGAGCGCCTCCAAAGGAAAATCGGAAGGGCTGAAAGTGCGGTTGTGGGCGGCGCCGGCAAGCAGCGCCGGGATGACGCTACGGTTTCAGCTTCCGGCCCGTGTCTCCGAATCGGCCAGTGCGAATCGCGACGAGAAAACGGCCTTCCCGATGGACGGAATGTCGCCGACACAGCACCCGATTCGCGACAAAGCCATCCGCGCCATCGAACTGCGGATGGAAGCCGCCGCGGGCATCAATCACTATGCGGCGGTTTTCACGCTGAGCCAATTTGACACGTTCTGGACCCGCTATGGGTTGTCCAACGCGGAGAATCTGGTGGATGCCTATGCCGCGCACCTGACGCGAACGTTCCCCAACGACCGGATCTACCGCTGGAGCAATCGCGTGGTCGCGCTCCTGCTCGACCGCCAGAGTACGCCGCCGGATGTTCGCATGGAACTGACATCCTTCACGACGCGGCGCGTCGACTACTACCTGAACACGGTCGGGCGAAGCGCGCTGGTTACCCTATCCCCGGCGTGGCGCCTGATCGCACTGAACTGCGACCCGGAGCTGACGTTCGACACCGAAGAAATCATCCGCCGCATCGACCAGTTCGAGGCCGACAATACGCGCATTCGCTAGTGCGTTCGTGAATTAGTTACGACGCAAGCAGCCGGTCCTCGCGAACCTGGCGGGCGGCTTCGGCGGCCGCCGCGGCTGCTGCCGCCGCCTGGGACTGCTGTTCAAAGTGATCGACGCCTTTGATGGTGATGGTGAACCGTCCATTGTCCGAACGGGTGACGTAGCCGGCCTCCCGCAGGTACCAGAAGTTGAACTCCAGGTGCTCTTTGGGAACGCCCAGCATGGTTTCAAATTCATGGACGGTGAGTTCCGGCGTTCGCGGTTCCTGAATCCGCTTGTTGTACAGCATCCCGAGAATCCCCTGCCGCTTGCGAAGTTCGCCCTCGACGCCCATCACCTGCACCGGCTTTTCGAAGATCTTCCAGCGGCGCTGCTGGATCTTGGTCAGGCGCAAGTCGTAGGCCGCGCGTTGTTCGGGATCGGTCAGGGTCTGGTACCCCTTGGTGAGCAGCCGGAACATTTGTTCGTCTCCGGTCTCGCCGTTGTCGGGATGGAAACGCTGGGCCTGCAGACGGTAGACGCGATGGATCGTTTCCACGTCTGCCTTCGGGTTGATCTGCAGAAGTTCGTAGTAGTCGGCTTCGATGGAGGTTTCCTGGGCGTCCACGCCTTCCGGTTGCTCCTCCGCGCCTTCGGCACCCGGAGAACCGGTGGTGTGGCGCGTCTCGTACGTGACACCGACCCGGTATTCGGTCCCCAGGCCCTTGTGGCACCAGGTGACCTTGCCCTTCCTCGACTGGCGCGTATCGTCCTCAAACTGAACGACCGTGCCGGGGCTAACGGGTTCGCGGCAACTGAGGCCGACGCCGTTTTCGTGATAATCGACAATCCGGGCGCGCGAACGGTAGGTACCGCTGTTGTCGCCGATGACCAGGTCCACGACCGGGCCTAAAATCTTGCGTACCCGCTGCCGTTGGCGGCGGTTTACGCCCTGGTGAGGCGGTTGGGTTCCCTGCTGCATGTGGTGATTGTCCGGGATTTCCACCCGTTTGCGAATCGGTCGAATGTACTAAAGAGTGTTAAGGTTTTCACCCCAGCATTTGCTACGCCCCCGCCACAGGTAAAATGAGACTATGCCAGCTTCTCCTCGCCGCCGCTCCATTGCCGTCAACGTGGGCGGCGTTATGGTCGGTGGGACGCACCCGATCGTGGTGCAGTCCATGACCAACACCGATACGGCCAATGTGACGGCCACCGTTAACCAGACGATGGCGTTGGCGCAGGCCGGATCGGAAATTGTCCGCGTGACGGTCAACACCGAAGAAGCGGCGCGAGCCGTACCGAAGATTTGCGAAACGCTGGATAAGTTCGGGGTCCGCGTGCCGATCGTGGGCGATTTCCACTACAACGGCCACCTTTTGTTGCGGAAGTTTCCGGATTGCGCCAGGGCCCTGGCCAAGTACCGGATCAATCCCGGCAATGTGAACATCGGCAAGAAGCATGACGATAACTACCGCGCCATGATCGAGGCGGCCGTGGAGTACGGCAAGCCGGTTCGCATCGGGGTGAACTGGGGTTCGCTCGACCAGTCTCTGCTGGCTCGCCTGATGGACGAAAACAATCAGTTGCCGGAGCCGTTGGATGCGCAGCAGGTGATGCGCAACGCCATCGTGGCGAGCGCGCTGATGTCGGCCGAAGCCGCGGTCCAGTATGGACTTCCGAAGGACCGCATCCTGTTGAGCGCCAAGGTGAGCATCGTCCAGGATCTCATCACGGTGTACCGGGATCTGGCGGCAAAATGCGACTATGCGCTGCATCTGGGTTTGACGGAAGCGGGCCTCGGCGCCAAGGGAATTGTCGCGACCACCGCCGCGCTTTCGGTGCTGCTGCAGGAAGGCATCGGCGATACCATCCGCGCCTCGCTGACGCCGCTGCCGAATGGCGACCGCACGGAAGAAGTCATCGTCTGCCAACAGGTTCTGCAATCGCTGGGATTGCGCAGCTTTACGCCGCAGGTCGCGGCTTGTCCTGGCTGCGGCCGTACCACCTCCACGTTCTTCCAGGACATGGCGGACCAGATCCAGACCTACCTCCGGCAGCAGATGCCGCTGTGGAAGGAACGTTACGCGGGCGTCGAGGAAATGAAGGTCGCGGTGATGGGGTGCGTGGTGAACGGTCCCGGGGAATCGAAGCATGCCAACATCGGGATTTCGCTACCCGGAACTTTCGAAGAACCGGTGGCGCCCGTGTTCGTGGACGGGCAGAAAACCGTCACGCTGCGTGGCGATAACATCGTCGCCGAGTTCATACAGATATTGAATCAGTATGTCGAACGGAAATATACTCAACAAAATACTCGCGAACCTGCGCTTGTATGAGTGAGAAAGCCGTTTGACGTAACGTGGATTCGAACGACCAACAACAACAACTGCAATCGCTCCAAAGGCAGATGCGCGAATTATCGGACGCAAATGCCGCGCTAACTCGCCGGGTATTCGCACTGGAAACAGCGTTGGGACGCCAGCCGCAAGCGCCCGCGCCGGCGCCGGTTTCCGCGCCCCCGCCGATGCCTTTTGTGCCCCCGCTGCCACCGCCGGAGGCCGTCCACGCGCCGGAGTTCCGGCCCGCGCCGCCTTTGATACGGCAGGAAGCGGTCGCGCCCGAGGCGGCTGCCGCTGCCGCGATCGAAGCCGAGCAGATCGAAAGCAACGTCGGCCTCAAGTGGATCAACCGAATTGGCGTCGTCACGGTGCTGATCGGCATCATCTTCTTCTTCAAATACGCGGTCGACAACGAATGGATTGGTCCGGCCGGCCGGGTACTGATCGGCGTACTCGCCGGGATGGCCGCGCTGTTGGCCGGCGACCGTTTGTGGCACCGCGGCCAGGAAGTGTTCGCACAGGGCGTGCAAGCGCTCGGTTCCGCGATCCTGTACCTTTCCTTCTTCGCCGCCTACTCGTTTTACGACCTGATTCCGCAATCGGCGGCGTTCGTACTGATGCTTGCCACCACGGCGTTAACCGGCGCGCTGGCCCTTCGCTACAACGCGCGAACACCGTTGATCCTGGCGTTGCTGGGCTCCTACATGACGCCGTTTCTGCTGTCCAAAGGCGAGCCGCATGACCTGTTCTTCCTCAGCTACCTGCTGATGGTGAACGCGGCGGCCATGTTCGTGGCGCGGATGAAGGGCTGGAAGAGCGTGGAATCGCTTGCCCTGGTAGGCATGTGGCTGCTGAACATGCTCTGGACCGCCACGCGCGCCTCCACGGCGGGACGCCACCTGGGTGCGATCTTCACCGTGTTGAACTGGGCCGTTTGCGCGGCGAGCCCCAATGCCTGGGTACCGCTGCTCGCACAGTTCGGAGCGTCGGTATCGCTGGGCATCGCCTACGAGAGGCAATGGGGCATCACGCAGACGCTCCTTGTCGCCGTATTCTTCGGTGGACTAGCGTTGGCATGGGTCAAAAAGCTGCCGTTTGGCGCCGGCGTCGCGCTGCTGAGTTACTGGTTCGGCGTCGCGGTGGTGGCCGGTCCCAACATCACCGAACACGTCACGGAACTCGTGCTTTGCTACACGGCGGTTCACCTGGGCATCTTCGCGTGGACGGTCGTGCGGTCGGCCGACGTCTCCGGGAACGCGCGCAAGCTGGACCTTCTGAGTGCCGCCGCGTCCGGCGTCATTTACTACGGCGCGATGTACGCGCTCCTGCGAACCGAATACAACGCCTACATGGGCCTGTTCACCGTGGCGGTGGCGGCAAGCTACCTGCTGCTGGGTTACCTGCTGTACCGCAATGTCCCGGCCGAGGATCGCGACATGTCAGGCCCGCTGCTTGCGGCCGGACTCGCGTTGGCGTTCCTGGCGCTAGCCGTACCCATCCAGTTGACTGGCTACCGCATCACGATCGGCTGGGCGATCCAGTCGGCGGCGCTCACCTGGATTGCGTACAAGCTGAAGGACTGGCGTATTCTCCTCGGATCGGGCTTCCTGGCAGCGCTAGCCGTCATGCGCCTGATCAACGAGGACGCCACATTGTACTGGCCGCCGATCGACGGTGGCTACACGCTGCTTTTCAATCCCCGGTTTATCAGTTTTGCCGTGATGTTCGTGTCGTTGATGTTGTCGACGTACTGGATGTCGAAGATGGACGAGGCGCCCAAGCACAACGCCGCCATCCCGTACCTGGTGGGGCATGTACTGCTCATCTGGGGACTGCACCTGGAACTGTTCGCCTACATCGACTCGCGCACCGATTTGACCTCGCCCACCAGCTTGAAGGCGCTGATCAGCAGCATGATTCTGGCTTGTTACGGCTTCCAGTTCATCGCGTCGGGATTCGCCCGGCGAGCGGCGTTCCCCAGAATCCTGGGGCTGATTCTGTTCGGTATCGTCATCGTAAAGCTGTACGTTTACGACATCTGGCTTCTCGCGGTGGGCTATCGAATGGTGGCGTTCATTGTGCTGGGTGTGATGCTGCTGGCGGGCTCGTACCTGTATTCGAAGTACCGCGACAAACTTTCCACACTCATTAGGGACGCATGACCAGCAACAACAACAGACGCATTGGCTCGTTCGGTCTGGCGGCACTGTGGTTGCTGCTGCCCGCCATGACGTACGCGGACTTCACGCCGTCCGCCTGGAAGTACCGCAAGCGGCTTCCCGTGGATTCCACAAAGCCGATCACCGCCGTGCATGTCGACCGGCAGGTGTTCGCCAAGGCGGCGCCGGGACTGGCGGATCTTCGGATCATCCATGGATCGGAAGAGGTTCCGTATATCCTGAATCGCCTGTCGGCCTCGCACGAACTGCGCGAGATTGAGACCGAGGTTCTGGACAAGGGCGCGACGCCCGCGGGCCTGCAGTTCATCCTCGCGTTGAACGCCGTGGAGCGGCATAGCCGCGTGACGTTGAAGACGCCGGAATCGAACTTCCGCCGCCGCGTGATGGTCGAAGCGTCGAGCGACCGCAAATCCTGGGCGGTGATCCGCAAGGAAGCGTTCATCTTCGACTTTACGCACGAAGGGCAGCATTCTTCGATCCTTTCGATCGAGTACCCCGTGTCGACGCAACCGTTCCTGCGCGTGACGGTGGAAGGCTGGCAGGACCCGGCCTCGCTCACCGGCGCGTCGGTTTCGCTGGCCGAAGATCGCCCGCCGGTGCGGCAGGTGATCCAGAGCTTCAAGGCACCCAAGGGCGTGGCGGAGCCGCAAACCAAGTCGATGCTGTACACGCTGGATTTCGGCGAAGTCGGGATCCCCAAGGACCTGCTGCGGTTCGAGGTTCTGAGCGCACAACCAGCCCTGTTCCATCGCGCGGTGGAGGTCGAATCCTCGGGCGACGGCAAGAACTGGGCGCCGCACGACCGCGGCGTGATCTTCCGTGTTCCCGGCGAAGAATCCTTGTTCGTGAACATCGCCGACACCGGCACGCGCTATCTGCGGGTCCGGCTGTTTCACGGCGATGACCGCCCCTTGCCCATCGACACGATTACGGCCGAAAGCGTACTTCGGAGGCTCATTTTCCCCACGGCCTCCGCTGGAGATTACTGGCTGTATTACGGCAATCCGGACGCCAGCCGTCCGTCCTACGACCTGCCGATGGTGCTGGCTCGTTCCTCGATCGAGAGCGCCGCGGCAATCGGTGCGAACGTCGAAGAGGCGAACCCCGGCTACAAGCCTCCGCCGGAACCGGAAAAGCCGTTCAGCGACCGCAACCCCGCGCTGCTTTATGGTGGGTTAATCCTCGCTGTGCTAATCATCGGATACATGACCATACGATTCATTCAGAAGGCGTCGGCCGAAGCCTCCAAATGAGCTACGATGCGGTGCTGTTCGACTTCGATGGAGTGCTCGCCGATAGCGAACCTTTGCATTACGAAGTGTGGTGCGAGGTGCTCGCGCCGTACGGCTTTGCAATGGATTGGGACACGTACGTTCGCGAATGCATCGGCATTTCCGACCGTCTGATGGTGGAGCGGTTCTGCGCCACCCGGGTCCCGCCGCTGGATTTCGACACGATCTACGCGCTGTACCCGACGAAAAAGGAAATCCTGAGCCGCCGGATGATCGAGAAAATGCCGTTTCTGGCCGACACGGTCCAACTGTTGCGGGAGATTTCGTTGCCGATGGCCGTCGTGTCGTCGAGCAGCCGCAACGAGGTGGAACTGCCGCTGTTGCAGGCCGGTATTCGGGATCGCTTTTCCGCACTGGTCTGCGGCCTCGAAGCTGGCAAGTTGAAGCCGGCTCCGGATCCGTATCTGATGGGCGCGGAGATGCTGAACGCCTCGCGTCCGCTGGTGGTGGAGGATTCGGAAGCCGGTGAGCTTTCCGGAAAAGCCGCCGGATTCGAAGTGCTGCGCGTGTCGTCGCCGCAACAGGTCGCGCCGAGAGTTCGCGAACTGTTGGGGATTTAAGCGCGGGCTTAACGCCTGACTACGGTCGCGCCTGGAACGCGGTCATGGCTTCATCGCGGATGTCCGCCCATTCCGCAGGCGTCAATTCGCGCGTTTCTTCGTCATCGTTGAGCGACTCGTTCAGAAACGCTTCCAATCGATCGTCGTCATCCTTGAACGGATCTGGCAGCGAAATCTGCATCGGTGGTGGTACCAGCCATCAAGCTAGCATCTTCTTCAGCATCGCGATCTGGCCCGCATGATAGATGTTGTGCTGCGCAACGCCGTGCAGCACGACGTAAAACGTATAGTCGCGCCCCGGTACCGTGTAGTCGAGCCTGGCGTCAGGAAAGCTGTCGAGCGTCTTCACAAGCGTCTCGTTTGCCGTGCTGAGCCTTGCGACGTCGGCCTCCCAATCGGCGGCCAGCGCGCCAGTCACCGGGGGCCAGTCTTCCTCATCGGTGAGCGACCTGTACTCTTCCCCGAGCACGACGTCCGTCGCTACCTGTTGCCAGGCCGTGAGGTGTTTGACGATCTCCCAAATCGTGTGAACCTCCGGTCCCAGGCGCTGTTGCGCGCGAGCAGCGTTCACCCCTCGCAAGGTCTCGAGGACAGACGGGCCGTGCCACGCCGGCCCCGAGTGGGACTTACTGATTTCGCCTTGCAATCGCGTGGTTTCGTTCATCTAGAAACTTCCTTACCGCGGATTCGATAATCTTCGGTAAATGGCATCTTAACCACATGACACATTTCAAAAAGCCGCGAACGAGCTCGCATGCCGACGCGTTCCGCCAAGGTAACTCGCGTCGAATACCCGCTTGGAGTATTCAAGTCCTTCTGGTGAATTACACTTCCCGCATCTGGATCCGGAAGGTTTGTCGTTGCTATGAGTGGTTTTCGATTGTT
>JAFDVT010000271.1 GCA_018268875.1 Acidobacteriota bacterium | reverse complement strand
GGTTCCTGGTTCCGTATTACGCGAGATATAAGAAGCAGCTGGTGCTGGGCTTCGGGTCGCTGATTCTCAAAGACGCGTTCCATGTCGCGCAGCCGCTGGTGATCCGCAATGGCATCGACTCCCTCCAGAAGTCGTTCGCGGTGGAACATATCTTCTGGTTCGCCGGGACGCTGGTGGCACTGTCGCTCGCCAAAGGCTTTTTCCAATACTGGATGCGAGTGATTCTGATCGGCGTGTCGCGGGATATCGAATACGACCTGCGCAACGATCTGTTCGGCCATTTGACGACGCTGTCCTCCGGGTTCTTCGCCAAATACCGTACGGGCGACATCATGGCGAGGTCGACCAACGATTTGAACGCGGTTCGCATGATGCTGGGTCCGGGGCTGATGTATTGGACCGAAACCGGGTTGACGCTGATCCTGTCGATTGCCGTGATGTCGATTGTGGACTGGCGGCTGACGCTGATGGCGTTGATACCGGCGCCATTTGTGTCGATTGCGGTGGTGTTCTTCGGGCGGCGGATCCACGAACGGTTCGAGAAGATCCAGGAGATGTTTTCCTCGATCAGCAGCCGCGTGCAGGAGAATCTGTCGGGCGTGCGGGTGATTCGCGCCTATGTCCGGGAGTCGCACGAAATCGAAGTGTTCGAACGGATGAATCAGGAATACGTTGAGCAGAATATACGGCTCGCGCGCATTTCTGGAATGTTCTATCCGTTATTGCAATCGCTGGTGGGATTGACGTTTCTGACGGTGTTGCTGGCGGGCGGGGCGCGGATGCTCGACGGGAAGCTGAGCGCGGGTTCGTTCGTGATGTTCAACACCTATATGGGGATGTTGATCTGGCCGATGATCGCGGTGGGTTGGGTGGTGAATCTGATTCAGCGGGGCCGCGCGTCGGTGGAACGGATTCAGGAGCTGTTACGGGAAGAGCCGGCGATCGCGGCACCGGTGGGGGCAGTGACGCCGATTGACGATCTGCGGGGCGATATTCGGTTCGAACACGTGTCGCTGGTTTACGACGGCACGGGTTACGCGCTGCGGGAGCTGAACCTGACCATCCCGGCGGGAACGACGGTGGCGCTGGTGGGGCATACCGGGAGCGGCAAGACGTCGGTGGTCCAGATGATACCGCGGATGATCGATCCGACGGCCGGCCGGGTGTTGGTGGACGAGGTAGACGTGCGGGAATACGACCCGCGCGAACTGCGCCGGCACATCGCGGTGGTGCCTCAGGAAACGTTCCTGTTCAGCACCTCGATTGCGGACAACATCGCGCTGGGAGTGGAAAAGGCGTCGCCGGAAGAGATTGCGGCGGCGGCGGAGATTGCCGGGCTCGGACCGGACATCGCGGGGTTCGCGCAGGGGTTGCAGACCAAGGTCGGCGAACGCGGGCTGACGTTATCGGGCGGACAGAAGCAGCGTACGGCAATCGCCAGGGCGGTGCTGCGGAATCCGCGGATCCTGATTCTGGACGACGCGCTGTCGGCGGTGGATACGGTGACCGAAGAACGCGTGCTGCAAGGGTTGGCCGGGGTGATGAAGGGACGAACGACGATCCTGATTTCGCACCGTGTGTCGACGGTTCGGAACGCGGACCGGATTTTTGTGTTCCGGGGGGGCGCGGTGGCCGAGCAGGGGACTCACGATGAACTATTGGCGATTCCCGGCGGGTATTACGCGGAACTGCATCAACGGCAGTTATTGGAAGACGAACTGGAAACTACGGCGTAGGTAGGAAGGTTTTGTCACGGAGCGGATCCTTTTCAAATGCCACCTCCTGCTGAGAGATAGCGGCGGGAAGATCCGCTCCGCGCTGCTTTTACGATCGGTGTTTACGACTCTTGCTTTGCGGCCGCTCTTTTCGTTCCCGCGGCTTTCTTAGTAGTACTTTTGTTGTTACGTTTTGCCCAATACGCCCGCATCCGTTCGGCCTGAGCCGCGCGCTGTTCAGGAGTACGGACGATCTTCCTACGATTCCCAGCGGTTCCCCGGGTGGCCGGCGCTGAGGTGACGGCTCCCTTCGTTCCCACTGCCGCGGCCGCAGGGCTCCGACCCTGAAGTGCCCCGATGGCTTGATTCAGCCGATCCCGCTCTGCTATCAGCAGAGTCAGGATTTGATTAGTGTCCATGGGCGACAGGTTATCACGCCAAACATCAGAAATGTTTCAGGGGACAAGTTGGTGATAACCGGTGTCTGAATGATTCATGCGTGTCTTTTGGGTGTTACTGGCGGTGATTGCGGTGGTGACGGCGATCGAATCGCGAGTGGCGGTTGATACCTGGATGGGACATCGCGAATTCCTGTACCGGCCGTTTGTCATGCGGCCCGGGACCAATATTGTGGAACGAGCGGTTCACTGGGTGAAAGACATGCCGCGAGGTGACGGCACGCTACACGAGTCCGAGGTTGGCCACGGACATTGCACGTGCGGGGCGCTCGGACCTCGCCAAGTGGTGTTGTACCTGATACGGCCTCCCGCCTTTTGCCTTGTGGTTGGGATGCTCGGCGCCATGGTTTTGCTGGCGCTTCGGGGCGATCCGTGGATGACTTGGGGGGGTATATCCGGTCGCTCTTAGCTATCCCTGGGTCGTAATGCCGGCCGCGTTGGCGGCATTTGTCGCGGGATGCTACCGGAAATTTTGCGATTGGCCTATACTGAAAGTGTCGAATGGATGAAGTGGGCGGAAGCCCACTTTTTTATTGGTCGCATGGCGGGAAATCGAGAAGCCATTATCGAGAAGATTACCGGGATCGCCGAACGGGTGACGGCGTTGCTTGGACTTGAGGTCCAGAACGTCGAGCTTGCCGGCGGTGGGCGGAACCGTGTCCTGCGCGTCTACGTGGACCGGCCACCGGCCCCGGGGCAGACCGTACCCGTCGACCAGCCTTTCGGCGTCACACTGGATGACTGCCAGAATGTGTCCGACAAACTGAGCGAAATACTGGACGCGGACCCGGAAATTATTCCGGGCGAGGGGTACCAGTTGGAGGTCAGCTCTCCCGGCGCCGAGCGGAAGCTGTTGAAGCCGCGGGATTTCGAGCGGTTTCAAGGGCATAAAGTGAAGATCCGGTTGCGCGAGCCGATGGAGAATCAGACCGTTTGGCGAGGCACGCTAGCGGGCTTTGACGGGGATTCCATCCAGTTGTCGGCGACGGCGCCGGTAAAGAAAGATCTCACGATCGGGCTTGCGCAGATCGAGCGCGCCAACATCGAGTTCCGCTGGTAAAGCCCGGGGCGGCGCGCCACGGCATCCGACGCAGTTCTTCCGTCACGACAACAAAACAACCACAACAACCAACGACGACGAACAGTATCTATTTGAATATATTTCCGAGAGAAACGACGACCATGATTTCCCAACTCATCGAAAACCTCAGCCGCGAAAAGAGCATCGATCCGCAGATTGTGCTGGATGCCGTAAAGGACGCCATGATTGTGGCGGCGCGCAAGCAGTTTAAAGGCAATGAGGACCTGATCGCCGAATTCGACGATAAGGAAGGGTTCCAGCTTTTTGCGGTTCGCAAAGTTGTGGAAACGGTAGCGGACCGGGACCGGGAAATTACGCTATCCGACGCCCGGAAGATTTCGCCGGACGTGGAAATCGGCGGCGAAGTTCGCATTGCGAAAAAGACCGACGGACTGGGACGCATTGCGGCGCAGACGGCCAAGCAGGTGATTCTGCAGAAGGTTCGCGAGGCCGAGCGGGAAACGATCCATTCCGAATTTTCGGGCCGTGTGGGCGAACTGGTGAATTGTTCGATCAAGCGGATCGAGGGTCAGGATATGGTTGTCGATCTGGGAAAAACCGAAGCCCGGTTACCTAAGAAGGAACAATCGCGTCTTGAATCGTACTCGGTTGGCGATCGCATTCGGTGTGTGATCAAGTCGGTGGAAAAGACCGGCAAGAATGCGGGCGTGATCGTGTCGCGTGGCGCGCCGGAACTGGTGATGCGCCTGTTTGAACAGGAAGTGCCGGAAATTTACGACAACACGGTGCAGATTAAGGGTTGCGCCCGGGAAGCCGGCGAGCGCACCAAGATCGCCGTGTTCAGCCGGGATCGCGACGTCGATTCGGTGGGCGCTTGCGTTGGCATGAAGGGGATGCGCGTGCAGTCGATCATCCGCGAGTTGCGCGGGGAAAAGATCGACATCATCGAGTTTTCGGACGATCCGGTGGTGTTTGCGACGCATGCGCTGAGCCCGGCGAAGATTTCGCGGGTGACGATCCTGAGCGCGCAGGACAAACATATGGAAGTGATCGTCGACGATACGCAGTTGTCGCTGGCGATTGGCAAGAAGGGTCAAAACGTCCGGCTGGCGGCGAAGCTGCTGGGCTGGAAGATCGACATCAAGAGCGAGGAAGAGAAGCGGCAGGAAGTGGAAAGCCAGATGGCCGCTTTGGATCAGCCGGGAACGCCGGTGTCGGTGCTGATCGACCATGGATTGACGGAGCGGCTGGCCGAAAAGCTGGTTGCGGCGGGACATACCACCATTGAGCCGTTGGCCAATATGACCCGCGAGGAAATTGAGGCGATTCCGGGGGTCGGCACCGAGTTGTCGGACGATCTGATTATCGCTTTAAACGCGTATTATGGCCCGTATATCGAGCAACCCGAGGTGGCTGAGTATGTTACGGAAGATCAGGAGATGGTGGCCGAAGGGGCGCCGGACGATCTTGCCGTACAGCCCATGGGGCCTGCCGAGGACGGGGAATTTGCTGCAAACACTACAGGTTCCGCCGATGAATCTGATACGATGAATGAGAAGTAGCCGCCCCCGGAGTAATCCGTAGCAACAGTCGGCAAGGGCGCTAGGAGAGGTACAACAGGCGGTTTATCCGCTGCGTTATGAAGATCCGAATCAACGAGTTGGCGCGAGAACTGGAAGTTAAGCCGGGCAGGATAATCGATCTACTACCCGAACTTGGGGTGGAGAGCGCCCGGAAGACGCATTCCAGCTCGCTCGACGACGACGTTGCCAACGCGATCCGGAAGCGTTTGGGATTCGAGCCCGTGACGACGGTACCCGGTTTTTCGGGCGCTGGCGGATCGGGTTCTGGCGAAGCCTCGCCTGCCGCCGCCGAAAGCTCCTCCGGCCACCAGACGGTTACCGCCTCGCCGACCGCGGCTGCTGCCGCAAATGCCGGCGCACCGGCTTCGAAAACATCGGAGAGCACCACGGCCTCGACCAATCAGACGACAACCGCGGCGGGACCGCGTCCCGGCGCCGATGCGGCCGCTTCCTCTTCGGGAGCTGCCGACGCCGGAGATTCTTCCGCGCCCGCGGGATTTGGAAGCCGGCCGTTGCGTCCCCCAATTCTTGGCGGCGGTGGACCGCTGCGTCCCATGGTGGGCGCGCCGCCGCCTCCACCTCCTCCCCCGCCACCTCCACCACCGCCGTCGACGCCGACCCCGGCTGTGACCGCGCCCCAGTCTCCGGCTTCGCCCGCGGCGTCGGCTACTCCCGCGGCTCCGGCTGCTCCGGCGCGTCCTTCTGTCCCGCAGCCTCCGGTTGCGCGGCCGGGCGGTACGGTGATTGCCGCGCGTCCGGTTCCGACCGCGACGCAGCCTGGGCAAATTCTTTCCGGGCCCCGTCAGCCGTTGCCGGCCGATGTCGCCCGTGGTCCGGTGATTCCTGGCGCGCCTCGTCCGCCGGTGGTGCCGCAGCGTCCGGCCATGCGCCCGGCGATGCGTCCTTCCGATCCCGGTGCCGGCGGTGGCAGTATGCCGCAAGGTCCGCGCGCTCCGCTGCCCGGTGGTCCGCAACCGCCGCGTCCTCCCGCCTCCCAAGGCGAAGGTGGACCGCAGCAGCAGACCCGTCCGCTGGCTGGTCAGCCGCAGGCTCGTCCCGTGGTGCC
>JAFDVT010000270.1 GCA_018268875.1 Acidobacteriota bacterium | reverse complement strand
GTTCGTTGCGGTGTCGAGTACGGCGACGGTGCCGCCGTCTTCCGAGGTGACGTAGACCTGCTTGCCGTCGGGGCTCAGGCGGACGCCTTCCGGCTCCTCGCCGGTGGGCTGCGTGCCCAGAACCTTGCCGGAATCAATGTCGATAATGCTGACGCCGGCCGCGTCCTCGTTGGCGACGTAAATCTGCTTGCCGTCCTTGCTGAACGCGAACTGTTCGGGGTCCGAACCGCCGAATAGTTTCTGCACGAGTTTGCCCTGGGCGAGGTCCACGACGCCGATGCCGTCGGCGGACTTGTCGGGGGGCGGCAGCGTGCTTTCGTCGACGCCGGGGGGCGCGGACGGCGAGCCGCTGAGCGCTACGAAGATCCTGTTGCCCAAGGCGTGGATGCCGCGCGGACGCTTGCCCAATGCGATGGTGGCGACGGGTTCGGCCTTGGCCGGATCGATGACGCTCATGTCGCCGGAGCCTTCGTTGCTCACGTACACGAGGTACGGAGGCTTGGCTTCGGCTGCTGCTTCCTTGGCGGCGGGAGGCGGCGTGCCCGGACCGCTGCACGCGACGCCCGCCAAAAGGATCGCGCCCGTCGCGCTAAAACGCAATACGGTCTTTTTTGTCATCGAGCTTGGCCCCTTCGAGCACTGGAATCTTCTTCAGGTCGTCGATGGACTTGAACGGTCCGTTTTCTTTCCGATAGGCGATCACCGCCGCGGCTTGGGAACGCCGCAGGCTCAGGCCGCTTTCGAGTTCGATGGCGGTGGCCGTGTTGACGTTGACTTTGCCTACGGCGTCAGCCGGGTAATTCTTCGTCAGGAAGGCGACCACGGCGGCGTATTCGGCATCGGTGGAACGCATGCCAAAGGCCTTCATCTTGTCCATGGTGGCGATCCAGCCTTCACGATCCTGGCGTTTGGAAACCGAACGCGCCATTTCGTGGCACTGCTTGCACAGCTTTTCGGTTTCCGCTTTACCCGCGCCTTCGGGCAGTTCCTGCGCGGTGAGCGCGAGTCCTGCCGCCGCCGCAAACGCGATGCATACGTTTCGCATATCCACTCTCATCATATTCGTTCGACGTCCGATTTGGACCTAGTGTTCCATGGGGAAGCCGAACACGTGCATCGTGCCGTCGAAAGTGGGGACGTAGATTCGGCTGCCGCCGGCGGAAATGCCCGCCGTGGCGAACGATTTCATGTTGCCGCCGCTGTTCCAGAGTTCCTTGCCGGTGATGGCGTCGTAGGCGTAGAGCACGGCGGGCTGGCTTTTTGCGGCGCGGTTGGCGGCCGACATTTTGCTATCGCCGGTGGTGAATTCGCCGCTCGAGAGCAGGAACGCCACGCCGTTGACGACGACAGGGGCGCGAGGCGCCACCAGGTCGCGGCTGGCCCAGCCTTTTTCGAGGCTCGCGCCGTTGAACTTGAAAGCCGTTACCGCGCCGTTCTTGTTCGCGCCGCCGTTGCCTCCGCCGGATGCCAGGATCCAGCGATTGCCTTCCCAATCCTGCCAACTGGCGAGGCCCGCGGCATGGAAGTTCGCCGCGCCGAACGCTTCAGACGTGGAGGCCGACTTTGAGAAATCCGCCGCATTCACGACGTGGAGTTTGCCGTCCGCCGTCGTGATGGCCGCGTAGCTCGTGCCCTTGTAGTCGAATACGACAGGGGACGAGGTGATTTCGGCGCCACCGGTTTTGAAGGTACGCAGGACTTTCAGAGTCTTCGCTTCGAGCGCGACGAGTTCGCCGTTGCCATTCGAGACATACAGCGTTCCGTCGGGGCCGGCAGCGGCTCCGAGCGCGCCCGCGACGCCTTTGCCCGACGCTTTCCAGGAGGTGACTTTCTTGCTGGCGAGGTCAAGCGCCCAGACGCCGCTGGGAACGCTGGGGCAACCGGCGAGGGTCGCGACGTAGGCGGTATCGCCGTAGACGACGAGGCCTCGCGCGTTGGCGGCGCCAGGCAAGAACGGGATGCTGAACGTCGGTTCGTTGCCGTTCGAGATCCAGTACATGTGCAGATGGCCGTCGCCGGAGATGCCCACGGCGTACTGCACGCGGGGCGCGAAGGGACTGTCGCCGGGTCCGGTCATGGAAGGCTTGGCGGCCGGCGTAGGCGGAGGAGTGGGCGGGGCCGCGGGACGCGCCGCGGCGGCTGCCATACGAGCCTCATACGCCTGCAGCGTGACAGCGCCCTGGTGAGGTTCGCCGACGCCGGATTTGGCGGGGGTTCCGCGACCCATGCCGCCGCGTCCCAGAGGCATCGGCGGGTAGGCGGTGTTCAGCGGACGGGTGAGCGACGTCGTAACGCCGCCAGGGCAGGCAAGCGTGCTGGCGCCGCCGCCGGCTCCGCTGGGAGCCATGCTTTTTTCCCATTCAATAGCCCCGAGGTCGATGTCGACACCGATGGCGCGATTGTCGCTGCCGGCAAAGAAGCCGAGCGAACGGAAGCCACGGTAGCCGATGTAGAACTCGATCATCGACGGCGGCATCAGCGCGTTCAACTGGTGCGTCTTATTTTCGGGCTTGATGCTCCAAATTTGCGCGAACCCGCCTTTTGCCATGCCTTCCGGATTGATCTTGCCGTCCGTGCGCATCCAGTTCGACCGTTGGGCGTCGGCGCCAACGGTCATCCAATCGGGACCGCGTTGCGCCTGAAGCGGAGCGGTAACCAGTACTGCCGCCAGCGCGGCATAGGGGGCAGGCGAAGTTGTGCGAGCGAGTTTTCGCATGACAGTCATGATATACCGAACTGCCTCCGCCTTTGCCGGGCGGCCAGTGTTATATAGTGTGAAATTCAGGAGTTCGAAAGGTCCACAACACATGACAAGATTGCTCAGCGCGGCCATGTTCCTGCCGCTGGTCACAGCCACGGCGGCCGATTGGCTTACCGATGGCGGCGATATCCGGCGTAACAACTGGCAAAAGGACGAAAAGATCCTTACCAAGGACAACGTCAAGAACCTCACGCTGTTGTGGAAGACGAAGCTCGACAACAAACAGCATCAGATGCATTCGCTGCTCGAACCGCTGGTGATCGGGCAGGTGAATACCAGCAACGGTCCAAAGCAACTGGTGATCCAGGCGGGCGCGGACGACAACGTCTTTGCGCTCGATGCTCGCAACGGCGAACTGGTGTGGCACCGCAAGTTCGAATCGACGTTCAAAGAAGCGGCGGGCGCGCGCGGACCTAGCGTTCTGTGCCCCGGCGGCATGACGGCGAACGTGACGATCGGTCCCGGCAAGAACCCCGGCCAATATGTGATTTATGCCGCGGCGTGGGACGGCCGTCTGCACCAGGTGGATGCGGCGACCGGCGAAGAGATCGCGCCGCCAGAGAAGTTCATGCCGCCAAACGGCAAGCCGTACGCGCTGAACCTTGTCGGCCGCGTCATCTACACGCACAGCGCGCAGGGCTGCGGCGGACATCCGAATACCGCTTATACGTATGACCTCGACACGCACAAGGTCGGCAGCTGGGGTCCGGCGGGCGGCGGCATGTGGGGACGTTCGGGACCCGCCGTCAGCAAAGATCTTGTGATGTACACGGGCACGGGCGACGGACGCTGGGCGCCCGAAGACGGGCTGTACGGCAACGGCATCATCGGCGTCAAACAGAACCCGCAAACCAAGTCCCTGGAACTGGTGGATTACTACGGTCCGTCGAACGCGGAATGGCTGGTGAAGCGCGATCTGGACATGCAGGTGACGCCGGCGATCTTCGATTACAAGGGCCGCGAGTACATGATCGACGCGAGCAAGGAATGCCGCATTTACCTGATGGATACGGAATCCATCGGTGGTGACGACCACCGTACGCCGGTGTACCGCACCCCGCTGATCTGCAATGAAATTGTGGACTTCGCGGAAGCAGGCATCTGGGGTTCGCTGGCGACGTGGGAAGACGGCGATACGCGCTGGATTCTGACGCCGTTCTGGGGGCCGAAGCATTCCAAGTACAAGGCGCCGATTGAGAACGGAACGATCAAAAAGGGCGCGATTGCGGCGTTCAAGATGAAGACCGGCAGCGACGGCAAGGTATTCCTCGAACCGGCATGGTTGTCGGGCGACATCAACCAGGCGGAGCCGCCGGTGATCGCCAACAACATGATCTTTACCTACGGCAGCGGTGAGAATACGTCGCAGGCGTACCCCGATGTGGGCCTGGATTTCCGCATGGAACGCCGCGTACCGCTGTCGACCCACGTCACGGTTCACGTGTTGGATGCGCAGACCGGCAAAGAGCTCTGGAATTCCGGAAATACGATCCCGAACTGGAACCATTGGAGCGGCATCGCCGTCGCCAATGGACAGATATACGTGAATACTTGGGATGGTACGCTCTATTGCTTCGGCCTAAAGAAATAGCGGCGGTCTGCGTGTTGGCTACCTGCCTGTACGGGCAGAAAGCCATCGCTCCCGCCGAATTGACGCGCGAACAGCTCGAACAGGAGTTGGATGCGTACCGCCGCGCGCTGCTCGACTGGGCGTCGCTAACGCGGTATGGGAGCGATAACGCGGAACTGAAGCCGCCGCGTCCCGGTGAGAACCGCGTGGTGTTTTTGGGTGACGAGATTACCGAACAGTGGCCGCGTGCGTTCTTCGAGGGAAAGCCATACATCAACCGCGGCATTCTGCGCCAGACGTCCGCGCAAATGTTGGTGCGCTTCCGGCAGGATGTGATCGACTTGCATCCCAAAGTAGTGGTGATCGAGGCCGGTTCCAACGACGTGGCCAGCGTCATGGGACCGGCCACCGAGTACCAGATCACCGACAACCTGGCCAGCATGATCGAACTGGCGAAGGCGCATCGCATCAAGGTAGTGATCGCGGCCGTGCCACCGGTTTGCGACTGTGCAGGACAGATTCAAACCCTCCGGCGTGTGCCAGGCAAGATCATCGGTCTGAACGGAACCCTGGAACAGATGGCGCAGGAAGTCGGTGTTGTGTTTGCCGACTTTTACAAGCCGCTCGCCCAGGGCCGCCTGATGAACCGCGACCTGACAGTGGATGGATTGCTTCCGAATCAAGCCGGCTATGCCAAGCTTGGTCCCGTTGTGGAGCGAGCCATCCAAGAGGCACTTGCGGATCATTAGACGGCAAGATACAGTAATCCCCATGACAATGAAATTTGCATGGGCGATGCTGTTCGCCACGCTGGGTGCGTTTGCGCAGGACCCGGTTACCAAGTTTGTCGAGCGTTCCTACGCGATCAAAACGCTTACGGGCTACTACCTGACGGCCGAAAATGGCGGGGGCGGTACGGTAAATTCCGACCGCACGCAGCGCGGCGCGTGGGAAACGTTTGTGATGTCGCAAGTGTCGCCGGGCGTGTTCACGTTCAAGTCGGAAAAAGGCACGTACCTGGCCAATGCGGGCGTCGGCGGCGGAGGCAACCGGCAGGGTGGTGGCCGCAGCGGATTGAGCGCCAACCGGCGTCAACCCGATCCGTCCGCGCAGTTCAAGCTGATCCTGGTGAACCCCGAAGGTACGCTGGTGGCGATTCAGACGTCCGCGGGAACCTACGTGACGGCGGAAAACAGCGGCGGCATGAAGGGGGCGCGCGGACCCCGGTCGGTGAACACCAATCGCACCGAAATCGGCGAATGGGAATTGTTTTACCTGGAGCCGGTCAACTAAGATTCTTCAGAATACGGGCGCTGGTGCGGTAAGCCAGCGCCTGAATCGTCAACGACGGATTGAAGCCGCCGTTGGTGACATGTACGCTGCCGTCGGCGATGTACAAATTGGCCGTGTCGTGCACGCGGCAATCCGGATCGACGACACCGGACTTGGCGTCCTTGCTCATCCGCGCGGTCCCCGTCTGATGCTGGCCTCCGGACAGGCCGCTTCCCGCCACTGTTTCGAATACTTCCAAAGCACCCGCGGCGCGAAGCCATTCCGCCGATTTGCGCGCGATAAACCTCGCCGTTTCGATGTCCTTGGGATGACGCCCGCCGCTTAGGCGCAGGGTCGGGATGCCCCAGTGGTCGGTGACCGTGGGGTCGAGTTCGACGCGCGCGTCCCACCGCGGAACCTCCTGTACGGGGCCCTTTACGCCCATCGAGCGTTTGTACCACTGGCGTTGAAAATCCTTGTGTTTCTTGCCCCAGCGGGGCGAACCCGGAGGCCGGATGCTGCGCGCAAACAGGTACGGCAGGCGGATGAATTCGTTGCACAACATCGCCCCGCCGATGACGCCTTCGTTGCCATGGTTGAAGTCGCACACGGCGATGCGCGCGGCGGGACCGACACCGTCGTAAAGTTCCTGATCGAAGAGCCCGAAGGCGCCCGAATAGGCGTGGCCTTGCAGGTTGCGCCCCACCCAGTCATGCCGATTGCCGATGCCGTTCGGGTACTGCTTGGACTTCGACAACAGCAACAAACGCGCGGTTTCGGTCGCGCTGGCGGCGAGGATCACGGCCTTGGCGGCGCGGACGATTTGCCGCTTCCCTTGGGCGTCAAAATAGGCGACGGCGGTGGCGCGGCCCTTGCCGTCCATCAGGATCGAGTACGCCACGCATTCGGTGCGGACCTCGCAATTGCCGGTAGCGATGGCGCGAGGCAGCACGGTGGCGGCCGTCGAACTCTTGGCGTTCACCTCGCACTGGAAGCCCACGCAATGCGGGCACATCACGCATCCGGGCCGCCCGCCATAGGGCTTCGAATTGATC
>JAFDVT010000026.1 GCA_018268875.1 Acidobacteriota bacterium | reverse complement strand
GGAAGCTTCGACGTGAGAGCACTTGGGGTAGCCTGAATGGGTGAGTCTTGGTGAGTTTACAAAAGCTTTCGCGAAAGAAGCAATCGGCAAGCAGGTAGACGATCTGCTGAATCCGGCCGCTGCTGAAGCCGCTCCGGCTGTTGCGGCTGCTGCTGAAAATTTAGCAGCGATCCTGATGGGCGAGGTCGCGGCGATGCAGAAGGCGTTGAAGGACGATCAGGAACTGCTGGTGTTGTGTAACGCGGGCGGGGAACAGATTCGCGTGCTGGACATCTTTGCGCCGTCGCCGAAGGTGCTGGTGGTCACCGGGTTGAACGCGGAGAAGGCGTTGACGCGAGTGATTTCGCCGGCCGATGCGGTGCAACTGGTGTGCCGCCCGGTGGCCGCGGCGGTGGCGGGCAAGCCGTCACGCATACGGTTCATTACGCCCAAACCAATTACCAAATAAGCGGCAGGCGGCCTTCGAGGTTGAGCCCGGCGAGGTGGGTAGCGGTTGCCTCGGCGCGGTCGTCGTATTCGAAGGGCGGCGCCATTTCGTGAATCAGGCCCATTTGCAGGGCTTCCGGCGTACCGAAGACGCGTCCGGTCAACGCGAGTTCGAGCGCGCGGCGCTGGCCGATAGCGTTGGCGATGGCGCGCATCCCGATTGGAAAATGCCCGGTGCGAACTTCCGTGAGGCCAAAGCTGGTTCCCTGCGCGGCGACGACGACGTGGCAGTTCGCGACGATGGCGAGGCCGGGTCCAAGCACCGCGCCTTGTACGGCACAGACGATGGGCTTGGCGGCCCAGGTGTGGAATTCAAAGGCTTCCGTCGCGATGTCGGGGTCGCCACCGGAACAGAACATCGTCGCGCCGGGAGCATCGATCAGAATCACTCGAATCGAGCGGTCCTCATGCGCGTTTCGTAGCTGCTCGAGCATATTTGCCGCCACTTCGCGAGACAAATGACCACCGGGGAGTGCGATTCGGGCAATCATAGCGGACGCAGGGCGGCTCTTGCGGGCGCGCCTTCGGCTCCGATCAATTTCAGAGGCAAACAGGCCAGTTCATAAGGTCCTGGGGCGATGTGGCGGAGGTCGAGACATTCGATGATCCAGATGCCCGCGCGCAGCAGGACGCGATGGCAGTCCGCGCCGTCCGTGTTGTAACCGCCGACCGAAACCGCGTCGATGCCGACGGTACGCACGCGGCAATCGGCAAGGTACTGCGCGGTGGGCGCGGGGATGTGGACGAAATCTTCCAGGAACTTGTCCGTGATCCATTGGCGGTCGCCGGCGCGGGTTTTGAAGAGAAGGCGTTCGCCGGGTTGGGGCGCGTGCGGTTTCAGTTCATCCACAGTGATGAGGCGTTCATCGTGAATTTCGATGACGCGGCAAGGACCAAGGGTCGCGTCGAGCGGCATCATGTCGATCGACAGTCCGTCTTCCACGAAATGCAGCGGCGAATCCATGTGTGTGCCGATGTGGACGCTCATCGAGATGGCGGAAAGATTGAATTCCGTGCCGTTGGCGCGCATGTCGGCGACGCGCGTGAGTTCAAAGGGCCAATCCTCGGGCCAGTTGACGACGCCGTTGCGCAGGCCGACCGAAATATCCTGCCAACTCATCGATTGATAATGGCTCGCAAAGGACGCACGTAGATGTTGCGGAATGCCACGGGACCATGATCGCCCTGCAGCATGATCGGGTTGCGCGGCGCTTCGGCGATCGGCATGTGGGCTCGCGTCGGACCTTCGCATTCGACGTCCTGTTGCACGAGCACGCCGTTGTGCAGAACGCGAATAAAGCGGGCGTTTTCGATCTTTTTGCCGCTGGCGTCAAAGCGTGGCGCGCGGAACCAGATGTGGTAGCTTTGCCATTCGCCAGGCTTGCGGGACGCGTTGACCATCGGCGCCGAACCGCCGATGCCCTGGTTGTCGATCCAGCGATGGTAGACGCCGCCGCCGTCCGAAGTCTTCATCTTTTCCCAGGAACCGTAGCTGTCGAAGATCTGAATCTCGTACAAGCCCTGCAGATAGACGCCGGAGTTGGAACCTTTCGACACCATGAACTCGAGGTACAGTTCGACGTCGCCGAAGGGTTCGTCGCTCACCAGGTTGACGGTGCGGCCGGTGGGGCCATTCAGGATGCGGTCGCCGGGCGTCGGGTTGCCAGCCAGGCGCGTGGGGCCGAGCAGGCGTTCCCAGCGCACGCCGTTGGTGGCGAACCATTCGTTCTTCTTATCCGCATCCTGGCCGTGCCAACCGGAGACGTCCTTGCCCGTGAGCAAGGCCTTCCAACCGGGTTCGATGAGGAACGGCGGGTCACCGTGGGATTCGCCGTCGTTGTAGCCTTGGGCCTGACAGAGCAGGGCGGCGGCCGCGAGCGCAAGTGCAGCAGTCATGACAAAAGATCAGTCTACTACCGTGGACCAGCCACGGCGGTTGAGGTCCCAATAGATGATGTAGCCAGCAGCGGCGGCGAGGATCAGCATCAATACGCCGGTGGTAGCGTCGCCGAAGATGATCTTGCCGACGCCGAACAAGGCCGAATAAATCAGCACGCAGCCGGAGATCCAATCGACGAAGTTCCAGATGCCGTCGCGCGTCGGCTTGACGTCCGGCGCTTTGGCGGCGATGGGACGCCAGCCCCACAGAGACGGACGCGTCTTGCGGTAAAACGCGACGAGCGTCTCGTCGGATTCGGGCTTGGTGAGGAACGTCGCGATGAGCCAGACGACGGTGGTCACGAAGGTGGTGATGAGCAGGACCTTGGCGTTGGCGGCTTCCGGGTTGCTATCGAGCGGCGGGCTCAGTTGCAAGGTGACGCTGACAGCAAGGGCGGCGAGCATGGCGGCGATTTCGCTCCACGCGTTGATGCGCCACCAGTACCAGCGCAGCAGCAGCACGAGTCCGGTTCCCGCGCCGATCGAGATGAGCAGTTGCCATGCGCCGCTGATCGAATCCATGAAGTACGACACGATGGCGGAGCCGATGGTGAGCAGCACGGTGGCCCATTGCGACACGACGACGTACTGCCGTTCGGTGGCTTCGGTATTGATGAAGCGCTTGTAGAAATCGTTGACGACGTAGCTGGCGCCCCAGTTGAGCTGGGTCGCGATCGTCGACATGTAGGCCGCTGCAAACGCCGCGATCATGAGGCCGCGCAGCGAAGGCGGAAGGAAGTCCGCCATCACCATGATGTAGCCGTTGCCTTTGTCGGCGTCAGGAAGATTCGGGTACAGGATGAGCGAGCAGAGTCCGACCAGGATCCACGGCCAGGGCCGCAGAGCATAGTGCGCGATGTTGAACCACAGTGTGGCGAGCAGCGAATGGCGTTCGTCCTTGGCGCTGAACATACGCTGCGCGACATAGCCGCCGCCACCGGGTTCGGAACCCGGATACCAGGCCGACCACCACTGCACGGAGATGTAGGTGAGGAAGGCGATGAGCGGCATCCAAGCGGAGTTGAGGTCCGGGACGAAGTTCAAGACGGAGCCCGTGCCGCCGCGTTGCGCGTCGATGGCGAGCAGCTTGGTCTTCATCGCGTCGAGTCCGCCGACGCCTTGCACGGCGTAGACAGCGAGCGCGATCACCATGCCCATTTTGACGACGAACTGGAAGGCATCGGTGACCAGCACGCCCCACAATCCGCTGAGTGTGGAGATGAAGGACGTCAACGCAATCAGGCCCAGCACGACGCCCAGCGCCTGTTCCTTAGTGAGGCCCAGCGTGAGCATGACGATCTTGGTCATGGCGAGGTTCACCCAGCCGAGCACGATGAGGTTGATTGGGACGCCGAGGTACAGCGCGCGGAAGCCTCGCAGGAACGCGGCGGGCTTGCCGGCATAGCGGAGTTCGGAAAATTCGATGTCGGTGGTGACGCCGCTGCGCCGCCACAGGCGCGCGTAAAAGAACACCGTCATCATGCCGCCCGCGACCATGTTCCACCACAGCCAATTGCCGGCGATGCCGTTGCGGGCCACCATTTCGGTGACGGCTAGCGGCGTGTCGGCGGCGAACGTGGTCGCGACCATCGACGTTCCGGCGAGCCACCACGGGACGTTGCGGCCCGACAGGAAAAACTCACTGACGCTCTTGCCGGCGCGCGATTTGTAATAGAAGCCGATTGCGAGGTTGAAGATGAAGTACAGCGCGACCCAAGCCCAGTCCCAGCCAGTGAGTTTCATTTGTGTAACGGTTTATTGTACTGACTTGACGTCCTTCAAAATCGCCTGCCAGGGCGAATACCCACGGCTTGCGGAGAACTCGTCGTCTTCGAGCGTAAATGCGACGTCGACGAGCGAGCCCTGCTGCACGGTGTTCGCAAAGTCGGCCATGTTCCAACCCATGAGGCTCAGAAAACGCCCGTCCTGCCTGACGCGAATGCGCATGTGACGGTCTTTGATGATCTGCGGCGGGGCGATCACTTCCACCTTTTGCGCCGCAAACACCGGACCGGGATTGCCAAAGCCGAAAGGCGCGAGTTGAAAGACATCGGCCACCGCGGCGTCGTCGATTTCCCTGAGACTGAGAACCGCGTCGATCTCTAGCACCGGGCGCAGATCTTCGACGGTAAGGCAACTCGACGCATACAGATTCAGGCGGCGTCGGAACTCTTCCACTTGTTCCGCGGGCATCGTGACGCCG
>JAFDVT010000269.1 GCA_018268875.1 Acidobacteriota bacterium | reverse complement strand
TCGGACCGGAAGGCTCGGGCGGGCAATGTCGTAGTGACATGGACCGACGCCCAGGGCACGTCGTGTTCCGGCAAAGGGGAATGCGTCGACATATCGGAAGGTGGCATCAAGCTGCGGATGCAATCGCCGCTCGATGTTCGCGGGTATGTGTCGATCAAGTTCCGCGACGCGAATCTGCACGGGGCGGCTTCTGTGCGAAGCTGCGTACGCAATAACCTGACCTACCTGGTCGGGCTCGAGTTCACGCGCGGCTTGAAATTGCGGGGCTGATGATCCGCTTTGTGTTTCCGCACCGCATTGGTTCGGTGAGGGAAACACACAAAAATGCAAATACAACGGGCGTTGCTGGCTTTTACGGCTTGTTTTGCCGTGGCCTCCGCCTCCTCCAATTCTGAAAAAACAACTGTAAACACCGCTGCGGCGAAAGCGGTCGCGGCGATGGAAAAAAGCATTGCCACGATGTCGCCGAACGTGCCTTGCGCGTCCTGCCATCACAACATGATGCCGCTGTGGGCCTTTGCCACCGCGCGGCAACACGGCGTCGCCATTCGCGAAGAACTGTACCGCAAAGTGGCGGTTCGAACCTATTCGTTCTTTCAGGAAGAGGACCGGGCCATTCAAGGTACGCGATTTGTCGATCCGCCCGTGGAAGGCGCGTTGCAACTGGGCCTTGCCCGAACGGTGGGAGTTCGCGGGGGATTTGCGAGCGTCATGCACACGGCGCGGCTGGCCCGGATGCAGCGCGAAGACGGCCACTTTGCGAGCTTTGACGCGCGTCCCCCGGCATCGGCGAGCAAGTTTATGGCGACGGCGCTTTCCGCCAAGTCGATCGTCGAACAGTTGCCGGTGACGTTGCGAGGCAAGAGCGTCGACATGGCTCGCCAATGGCTGCAGCGGAACTCGCCGCAGTCGACCGAAGACGCGACGTACCGGCTGCTGGGTTTGTCTTGGACCGAAGCGCCGGCGAAACAGATTCGCGAGGCGGCGGCGGCACTGGTCGCCATGCAGGAGGCGTCAAACGGCGGCTGGCGGCAGATCGCGGCGCGCGCGGAAGCCGATGCCTATGCGACCGGCTAGGCGCTGTACGCGTTGCAGGCCACCGGGTTCGGCGGCAAGTACGCGGCGGAGGTCCGGCGAGGCTTGGAGTTCCTGGTTCGCACGCAGGCGGCGGACGGCACATGGCAGGTCAAGACGCGCGTGCATGAAGTAGCGCCGGTGTCGCCTCCTTACATGGAGACGGGGTTCCCGTACGGCAAGGACCAGATCGTGTCGATGTCCGGCACAACCTGGGCGCTGATGGCGCTGGCGATGTCGCTGCCTGCCGTGAAAGCGGAGGTTCCCGCGGTGACGGAAGTGAATGCTCGCGTCCCGCAGTGGATGGTGGACGTCGCGTTTGGTTCGCTGGACGACGTTCGCAAGGTGGATGTGAACCTGGTGTCCGAAAAAGGTTCGACGCCGTTGATGGTGGCGATGATCGACCCGGTTCGCGCGCAGATCCTGATCGACCGGGGGGCGGACGTAAAGGCTAGCGCCCGGAGCGGGCAGACGGCGTTGTCGGTAGCGGCGACGTGGAAAGGTTCGGCGGACATCATGCGGAGGCTGGTGGCGAAGGGCGCGACGGCGGAGGTTGGGCCAGGCGTGGAGTTCCGGTCAAACCCGGTGATCTATGCCGCGTACATGAACGACGTCGAGGCGGTGAGGGTGCTGCTCGACAACGGCGGGTCCTACCAACAGCCGATGCTTCTGCAGGGGTTGGTGCCGATGAGCCCGATGCTGGCGGCGATCGCGACGGGTTCGACGGATGTGCTGCGGGAGTTCCTGCGCCGGGGAGCGGATCCCAACGCTGTGGAAAACGGAATCCCGCTGCTGAGCATGGCGGCGATTACGGACCGGCCGGAGTCGGCGAAAGTGCTGATCGAGGCGGGGGCGGACGTGCTGCGCAAGGACCGGTTCGAATGGACCGCGTTTCAGCATGCGCGGGGCATGGAACGCGACACAACGGCGATGGAAAACGTACTACGGGAGTTGAAAGCCGCCCGATAAAAAGCTTTTATCGAGCGGTGAAGCGCCTGGGAAACCGTTGTTTCCCAGGCTTTTTCGCGTTTTATGGACCGATAGAAAATTCGAATCCACCCGATACAAATGTACTGCGCGACGATCTGAAAACCCTGCCCTATACTTAGAAAACACCTCATTCGTCCGCGGTTCCCAACGTCTGCGAATCGCGCGTAAATCCACTCAGGAGACACCATGGTCAGGAATGCCATGTATGGCTTGCTCGCCTCTGCCGTCCTACCGGTTTTGGCGCAAGCTCAGGCTACAACACCCGCAACGATCGAGGAAAAACTCGCGAAGCTGGAAGCCGCCGCCGCGGCCGCGCAGACGTCCGGCGACAACGCCTGGATGTTGACGTCGTCGGCGCTTGTATTGATGATGACTGGACCGGGATTGGCGCTGTTTTACGGCGGCCTGGTTCGGCGGAAGAACGTGCTTAGCACGATGATGCACAGCTTCATCTTGATGGCTGTGATGACGGTGCTGTGGGCGGTAATCGGCTACAGCCTGTCGTTCGGAGAAGGGACGCCGTATCTCGGCAGCCTGCAGTATTTCATGTTGAACGGCGTGGGAACGGCGCCGAGCGAGTATCTCGCAACGGTTCCGCACCTGACGTTTATGGTGTTTCAGTTGATGTTCGCGATCATTACGCCGGCGCTGATTTCCGGCGCGTTCGCCGAACGCGTCCGGTTTTCGGCGATGCTGTTGTTCACGGTGCTGTGGGGCCTGATCGTGTACTTTCCCATGGCCCACATGGTGTGGGGCAAGAACGGGCTATTGAACGCGGCGCTGGGCGGGTCCATCCCGTGCCTGGACTTTGCGGGAGGCACGGTGGTTCACATCACGTCGGGTATTTCGGCGCTGGTGTTCGCGCTGTTTATCGGCAAACGCGACGGGTACGGCAAGGAACCGATGCGGCCGCATAACCTGGTGCTGAGCACCGTGGGCGCGTGTCTGCTGTGGGTCGGCTGGTTCGGGTTCAACGCGGGTTCGGCCGGCGCGGCGAACGGCTTGGCCTCAAGCGCGTTTGTGACGACGCACTTTGCGGCCGCGGCCGCGACGCTCGGATGGGTGATCGCCGAATGGCTGAAGCATGGCAAGCCTTCGATGCTGGGCGCGATTTCCGGTTGCGTGGCCGGGCTTGTGGCGATTACGCCGGGAGCGGGATTTGTGACGCCATCCGCCGCGTTGCTGATCGGATTGATGGGCGGCTTCTTCTGCTTCTACACCGCGACGATCGTGAAGAACATGTTCGGGTACGACGATTCGCTGGACGCGTTCGGCGTGCACGGCGCGGGTGGTACGCTAGGCGCAATCCTCACGGGCGTATTCGCAACCAAGGCGGTGAACCCGCTGTACGGCGAGAAAGCGATGGGGTTGCTGGAAGGCAATTCGCAACAGTTCGTGAATCAGTTGATCGGCACGGTGATTGCGATGGCGCTGGGCGCGGCGGGAACGTACGTGATTCTGTTGGTGGTGAACAAGATCGTTCCGGTTCGTGCGAGCGTGGAGCAGGAAACCGAGGGTCTGGATCTGGCGATGCACGGCGAAGAAGGGTACAACCTGGAGGCCTAATAATCCATGAAAAAGATTGAAGCAGTGATCCAGCCGCACAAGCTTGAAGAAGTGAAAGAAGCGCTGAAGGGCATCGGGGTCGACGGCATGACGATCACCGAAGTTCGCGGGCACGGGCGCCAGAAGGGGCACAAGGAAGTGTACCGGGGTATGGAATACCAGGTGGACTTGCTGCCCAAGATCAAAGTGGAAGTGGTGATTCAGGACGATCGCCTGGACGAAGTAGCCGGGGCCATCGCCAAGGCCGCGCGTAGCGGCAAGATCGGCGACGGCAAGATTTTCGTGTACGACGTTGTGGAAGCGATTCGCATCCGCAATGACGACAGGGGAGAGAACGCACTCTAATGCAGGTGCTGGCGGAACGGACTTCAGCTTGTGAAGCGGTGATTCAGTCCGCGCACGCCGGCACGCTGGAAGGTAAGCTCGATTGCGCGGTCCTAGCCGTTGGAGGCTTCGGCCGCGCCGAGTTGTTCCCGCATTCCGACGTCGACATCCTGCTGCTGGTGGAGTCGGCGGCGGCCGCACAATCGGCCAAGGGCGACATTTCGGAGTTCCTGAAGCAGTTGTGGGATTCGGGAATGCGGTTGAGCCATTCGGTGCATACGGTAGAGGAGTGCTGCCAGATCCACGACGGCAACACGGAGTTGACGGTGAGCCTGCTCGATCAGCGCTGGCTGACGGGTTCGCCGGGGTTGTACGAGAAGCTGGAGCAGCGGTTGCCGGCGTTCCTGCAGGCAAAGGGCTCGGTGATTTCGCGGCGGTTGACGGACCTGACAAAGAGCCGCCATTCGAGGTACCACGCGACGATTTACCACCTGGAACCGGACATCAAAGACACGCCCGGGGGCTTGCGGGACCTGCATCTGCTCGGCTGGTTCGGAAAGCTGCTGGGACGTCATTTTCCGCCGGAACTGCAGGCGGCGCGGGACTTCCTGTTCTGGCTGCGGTACGGGCTGCACGCGCGTGCCGGACGCGACAAGAACGTACTGGATTTTGAGACGCAGGACGCTCTGAGTTCGCAGCCCGAACAATTGATGCGGGATTATTATCGCCATGCCCGCGAGGTCTACCGGTTCGCGACGCGGACGATGGAATCGGCCGAGTCCACCAAGGACAAAGGACTGCTGGAGCACTTCCGGAATTGGCGGGGACGGCTGTCCAACTCCGACTTTACGGTGTCGCGGGATCAGGTGCTGGCGAGATCGCCGCAACAGTTGCGCAACGATCTGTCGCTGGTGCTGCGGCTGTTCGCGTTCACCGGGCGTCACGGGTTGACGCTGGCGGCGGATACCGAAGCGCGGCTGATGGAGTTCCACACGCAGCCGGAAGCATTGCAATGGCCGCAGGCGGTGGCGCTGATGCGCTTGCCGAAAGCGGCGTGGGCGATGCGCCAGATGCATGCGACGCGCGTGCTGGACCAGATCCTTCCCGAATGGAACGAGATCGAATGTCT
>JAFDVT010000268.1 GCA_018268875.1 Acidobacteriota bacterium | reverse complement strand
TGAAGTCGCTGACCTCTTCCATCCCCGTCAGGATCGGCTCTTTTTCCGCGTCGTAAATCTTCTGGCGGCAGGCGAAGTTCGCGCGGCCCTTCATCAGGCAGACGCGAATTTCCCGCTCAAAATGCTGCTGCAGGAACGGAATGTCCTTGTAAAACAGCTGTTCCTGCAGATTCTTGGTGCCCGTCGACACGACGATGCGCTTGCCCGACAGGATGGCCGGCACCAGGTACGCGAGCGTCTTGCCCGTGCCCGTACCCGCCTCGACAATCAGATGTTTGCGATCCTCGATCGCGGCCTCGACAGCCTCGGCCATCTCCAGTTGCCCGGGCCGGAACTCGTAGTTCGGATGCCAACGCGACAGCACCCCGCCTCGCCCAAAGAACTTGCGGGCGTTGGTGGAGGCGGAAGGATTGGAAGCGGTTTTGGTGGCGGCCCCCTGCATGAACATCGAACTCAGAAGAAGAACCAGCGCTTTTTCTTGCGCGCCGGCTGGTGTCGTCCATTCGATGGTAGCGGCTCGCCCGCAATCACCGCGCGGCCGTTGGCGGTGAACAGCGTTTCGGCCGTTTCCTCGCCCCACTTCTGCGTCACGATGTCGTGCGCGTTGCGAAGCTTGGGATGCCGGTCCCGCGTGTCGTGCGCGTCGGAGGCGATGAAGTGGCACAACCCGTCGTTCAGCAGATCCTCAGCGAACTTTTTGGCGTTCTTGCCAAAGCGCCCGGTGAGCGACCCGCCGGTAACCTGCACCAGCGCCCCCAACTCCACCCAGGCGTCGAACTTCGGCCGGTTGGACTGGATCACCCAGTTCCGCTCCGGGTGCGTAATGATCGGAATCACCCGCATCCGCAAAAACTGTTCGAACACCGAATCGATGTTGGGAATTAACGTCCCGTCCGGGAATTCCACCAGCAAATATTGATGGCCGTTGATGGTGTATTTGGCAGGATTTTGAAACGCGTCTTCCACATTTTCGAGCGACAGGTGAAAATCGCACCCCGTGTGGATCTGAATCTCACCGCAGTGCGCGCGCAACTGCTCCACGCGGCCTTTGTTGAGGTAGGGGTCGTAGGTGAATTCGCCATTGGCGTGCGGCGTGGCGACGATGTCCGTCGTACCGTGCTCCCACGCCAGGCGAAGCATTTCGAGGCTGGTTTCCAGGTCCTTCGACCCATCGTCAACGCCGTAAATGATGTGGCTATGTATATCGATCACGGCATTTCACGGAAGAGGCATCCCGGCTCTCACGACAGGACCGGGATGCCTCCTTTAGGAACACTCTTCAACAACTACTACTGTTCTCTTCGTCCGCCGTGACGGTTACTTGACGGGAGTTAAGGCGCGGCTGGCAATAATCCGGTCGACAATGCCGTATTCCACGGCCTGATCCGCTTCCATAATGTAATCGCGCTCGACGTCGCGCGCGATGCGGTCCACCGGCTGACCCGTCGCGTCCGCCAGAATACCGTTCAGGTTCTGGCGCATGCGCAGAATTTCGCGGGCATAAATGTCGATGTCCGTCGCCTGGCCGGCTAGTCCGCTCATCGAAGGCTGATGGATCAGCACCCGCGAATGGGGCAACGTGAAACGCTTACCCTTGGTGCCACAGGCCAGCAGTACCGCCGCCATCGACGCCGCCTGGCCCAGGCAGTACGTCACGATGTCCGGCTCAACCAGCCGCATCGTATCCAAAATCGCAAGGCCCGCCGTAATCGAACCCCCGGGAGAGTTGATGTACAACGAGATGTCCTTTTCAGGATCTTCGGCCGCCAGAAACAGAATCTGCGCGATGATCAGATTCGCGACGGTATCGTCGATCGGCGTCCCGAGGAAAATAATGTTTTCCTTCAGCAACCGCGAATAGATGTCGAACGAACGTTCGCCACGCGAGGTCTGCTCCACAACCATCGGGACAAGTACGGAACTATGCATGGAATCCACTCCAAATCAATCGGCGGACGCGCACTTAAAAAACAGGCGTCCACAGTTCCATCTTAGCCCGTATGTCCAAACATTCCCTCGCCTGTGGGCGAAAAACCTATGGAATTGGAATCCCTTGCCCGCGGATCGCCTCCCGAATCGCCTTATCCGAACTATCCCCAAACCCGATCTCCACCCGCTGCACGACCCCGTCCCGCCCGATCAGCACCAGCGTTGGAATTCCCTGAATTTTGAACGCCTCGCGAGCCTTGTGTTCTTTGCCGTCGAACAGGTTCAGCCACTGGTAGCCTTTTTCCGCCAGGTACTTGCCCGCCGTCTCCGGCGCCCCGTCCTCGTTGATGCCGACCAGTACAAACCCATGCTGGCTCGCCTCCGCGGCCAGTTTCGCGACCGACGGCATCTGTTCGCGGCAGGGCTGGCACCACGTCGCCCAGAAGTCCAGCAGCACGAGCTTTCCCTTCAGGCTCGACAGCGTGACCGGTTCGCCGGTGCCGCCGGCCACGGGGTTCAAGGTCAGTTCCGGCGCCGGTTTGCCCACCATATCGGACGACAGACGCTGAAGCGCCGGCAGCAGCTTATCCACCGCGCGGAACTCCGCCGGAGGCTGCCAGGTAAAGATGCTCGCCGGCACCGGGGTCCCAAACGCATGCCATGTGTAGGTCGCCTTGCGGCGCGATTCCCCCACCTCAAACGGCCGCGTGAAGAACATGTTGCCCCGGCTGAAGGACTCTTCCTTCAGAACCAGATGCCGTTCCGGGTCGATCCAAAACGTGCGAACCGGCGGGTCCATCGACCGCCCGATCATTCCTGTGGGCGTGGGCGCATCGTAGGTCGCGCGGATCACCTCGCAGCGGATCTTCTTGCCATCCGCCCCTGCTGCGATCTCTTCGCTTCCGGTACGTTCCGCGGTTTTCAAACGGTCCGTCAGCTTTTCGAGCGTCCAGGTGACGGTGCGCAGCCGAGGCGTAATCATATCCATCGCTCCGGCACCGCTCACTTTCTTGGTGACCGGTGATTCGTCCGACGATTCCGCCGTGTACTCGCGCGTGTCGAGATTTGCGAGCCAAACGGTCGTGCCGTTCCACGCGGCCAGCCCGCCCATTCCCCCATCGTCGGACTGAAAGAACACATGGCCGGCCTCATTGCGCGCGTACGTCACCGTCCCCCAGGACTTCGACATGTTCAACCGCGACGTCATCTCGGACTCGGTCCGCATCGTGTAGTGCAGGTTCTTCTGGTCCCGTATCGCGGCCGCGACTTTTTCCAATAGTTCGCGAGGCTGTTGTTGCTGCTGGGCAAACGCGATCGCCGCCATACAAAAAAGTAGTAGTAGCCGTGTCATGCGTGTGTGTTTCCTCCCTGGTTCCTGTGACGCTCCACAACCGGAAGGTGTGCAGGCGATTGTTAACATGAATGCTGTTCGATGCCTGCTGTCCTCATGTCCTCCATCGCCCTGCTCGCGGTCCAAACGCTGACCCCAAGCGCCGCATCGCGCCTGGCCGAACTCCCGCTCCACTGCATCCAGCAGGAATACCCGAACAAGACCGCCCACACCATCGAAGGCGACCACGACGCCCGCCTCACTCCCCGTCAACTCCATCCGTCGTTTTACGGCTGCTTTGACTGGCATTCCAGCGTCCACGGCCACTGGATGCTCGTGCGGCTCCTCAAATCCGTCAAAGGCCTTCCCAAAGAAGCGCAAATCCGCAAGGTTCTGGCCACCAGTTTCGAACCCCAGTCGCTCGCCGGCGAAGTCCGTTATTTCCAGGACTACAAGCTTGCGAAGACCTTCGAGCGCACCTACGGCTGGGCATGGCTCCTCAAGCTCGACGAGGAACTTCGCACCTGGGACGATCCGCAGGGCCGCCAATGGGCACAGGCCATGCGTCCACTGACTAGCCTTATCGTCGAACTCTGGTCGGGCTACCTGCCCAAGCAGACCTACCCGAATCGCACCGGCGTCCATCCGAACACCGCCTTTGGACTCGTGTTCGCGCTCGATTGGGCCCGCACCGCCAAAGACAGCAAATTCGAAGCGCAAATCGTACAGCGGGCCAAGGATTACTATCTGAAAACCACCGCGGTAGCCGCCATCCAGGAACCCGACGGCACCGACTTTCTGTCCCCATCACTTGAGGTCGCGGACCTGATGCGCCGCGTCCTGCCACAAGCCGAATTTGCCAAATGGTTCGACGGATACATCACGCCCGCGGGGCTCGCGAACGTGCTGAAGGCTCCGGAAGTCTCCGACCGCTCGGACTATCAGATCGTGCACCTCGACGGACTGTCGCTCAGCCGTGCCTGGTGCCTGTATGGCATTTCCGGCGCATTGCCGCCCAAGCATCCGCGCACCGCATCGCTTCGAAATGCGGCCGATAAACTGCTGCAAACCGCGCTGCCCCACGTCACCGAAGGCAACTACGGCGGCGAACATTGGCTAGCCTCGTTCGCGGTCTACGCCCTTAGCCAAGGAATAGGATCATGAAGACTCTAGCGGTAATCGGCGCAGGCAGCTTCGGAACGGCCCTCGCCATCGCCTTTGCGCCGCGCGTCGAACACGTCCGCCTCTGGGCCTTTGAACAGGACCTGGTGGACGCCATGCGCGCCAACGGCGAAAACGAAGTCTTTCTGCCGGGCTTCCGCCTGCCGGGCAACATCAGTTTTACGACCGACCTGCGCGAAGCCGTCACCGGCGCGGACTGCATCATGGGCGCCATGCCGTCGCAACACGCCCGCCGCCTGTACAGCGAGATGCGGCCCTATTTTTCGATGCGCCAGCAGCGGCTTGTCAGCGCCACCAAGGGCATCGAAAACAGCACGCTGCTGCGCATGTCCCAGGTGATCGAACAAGTGCTGGACCGGCCTCCCGTCGCCGTCCTCACCGGACCCAGTTTCGCCAAGGAACTCGCCGCTGGACTGCCCAGCGCGATGGTGGTCGCGTCCAACAACCGCCACCTGTCGAGCGAGATTCAGGAGCATTTTTCGGGCGGCTTCATTCGTCTGTACACGCAGGACGACCCCATCGGCTGCGAGATCGGCGCCTCGATCAAGAACGTCGTATCGGTAGCCTCCGGCATCGTCGCGGGCCTGCGCCTGGGACACAACACCACCGCCGCTTTGATCACCCGTGGACTCCGCGAGATGACCCGCCTCGCCGAAGCCCTAGGAGGCCGCGCCGAAACGTTATCGGGCCTCGCCGGCTTGGGTGACATGGTGCTGACCTGCACCGGCGAC
>JAFDVT010000267.1 GCA_018268875.1 Acidobacteriota bacterium | reverse complement strand
GGACTTGACGGCCTTCAAAAAGCCGCGAGGCGCGACGTCGCCCAGGTTCTGGTGCGATCCGCGAATGTGCACCTTGACGTCGTGCGGATTCTCGTCCCGGCTGATCATCGCCCAGGTACTCGGAGGTACTGCTTCCGGCGCATGCCGCGTCACGAGAGGCTGGTTTGCGGGAGCTACGAACGAGGGAGGTTCGCGGTCATCGGAGAAGACCACCTGCGCGAGTTCAATCTGCTTGCCGGTGTCGCGGTCGACCACTTCGAAGTAACACGTGCGGCCGTGTTCCAGCGTCATGCGGATGGACTTCCACTGCCAGTCCGTCGTCTTCTTCGGCGCGATGTGCTGACTCTTGTAGTCCCCGGCGATCAGCGAAATTCGCAGCGAACCGCCGTCCTTGGGATTCGTTTCCGCGAGATCGCCGCGGAACAGCAGGTGAATCCAGAACTTGGGCATCACAAACTTTTCGGACGTCAACGAACCGACAAATTCCGGTGCGCCGTGTTGCGAGCGGAACGCCTGTCCTGATTGCCGCCATTGCGATACCGGCGTAAACGCCTGGTCACTTTCACGCAGTTTCACCACCGGCAGGTCGTGCGGAACTTCGCCCATCGACGTACGGACCTTCGCAATCGCTGCGTCGCGTTCCGGCGTGTCCACCACGGCCTCGCGAAAATACGTGCTGTGCAGGACGCCGGCGACGCCGTAATATTCGCGCGTGGGCAGGGGGTCGAACTTATGGTCATGACAGCGGGCGCAGGCGAGCGTCATGCCGAGAAAGGCCTTGCTGACGACGTCCAACTGGTTGTCCACCACGTCGGTTCGCGTCTTTACCGAATCGGTGGCGCTGTTCAAAACCTCGCCAAACCAGAGCATGCCCGATCCGATGGGCGACTCCAAAAACGCGCCATCCTTCGATACGCGAGGCTTCGGCAACAGGTCGCCCGCGATGTGTTCGCGAATGAATTGATCGTACGGGACATCCTGATTGAACGCGCGGATCACGTAGTCGCGGTACTGCCAGGCGTCGATCTTGTCGTTGTCGTATTCATGCCCATTGGTTTCGCAATACCGAACAAGGTCCAACCAATGGCGCGCCCAGCGTTCGCCATATTGCGGCGATGCGAGCAGACGTTCCATCACGCGGCGGTCTGCGCCGACGGCGGAATCGTTCAAAAATGCCTGTATTTCAGCGGGTGTTGGCGGAAGTCCGGTCAGGTCGAAGGTGATGCGGCGCAGCCATTCGCGACGCCCGATGGCGGGCTTGCCCTTGGTGCCCAGCAGGTCGTCGACGCTTCCCGTGCCCGGTTTTAAAGGCTGAAACGCCCAATGCGGCTTCGCCGAAGTGTTGATCTTGGTAGGGACAACCGCCGCTGCGGTTCGCGGGTCGGGAGCGCCCGCTGCGATCCAGGTCTTGAAGTCGGCGATGACGTTCGCTGGAAGCTTGCCTGTGGGCGGCATCTTCAGATGCGCGCCGGCTTCGTAGAGCAGCGCTGTGTACAAGCGGCTTTCTTCCGGTTTACCCGGAACCAGCGCGGCGCCGGAATCGCCGCCCTTGCGCAGATCGATCGCCGTATCCAACCGAAGTCCGCCGAACGGCGACTTCAGGCTTGCGTTATGGCAGCCGTAACACTTTTCCACCAGCACTGGCCGGATGCGCTGTTCGAAAAACTCATCGTTGGCCAGCAGGGATGTTGCGACTACTACAAACGCCGGGATCTTCACTTGTACGCTGCCACTCCTGTCACCTTCTCGCCGATGACCAGCGTGTGGATGTGATCCGTACCCTCGTACGTCTTCACTGTTTCGAGGTTACACAAGTGCCGCATCAATGGGAACTCTTCCATGATGCCGTTGGCGCCGAGCAGGTCCCGCGAGGCGCGCGCGATGTCCAAGGCGATGGCGACATTGTTCCGCTTCAACATCGAAATGTGCGCGGGTTCCAGCCTGCCTTCGTCCTTCAAACGCCCGCAGTGAATCGCCAGCAACTGCGCTTTGGTGATTTCGGTGATCATGTCCGCAAGCTTCAACTGCACCAGTTGATGCGCGGCAATCGGCTTGTCGTCGAATTGCTTGCGAGTGACGGAATAGCTGCGAGCGGTTTCATAGCAATCCATCGCCGCGCCGATCACGCCCCAGCCGATGCCGAACCTCGCCTGCGACAGGCAGCTTAGCGGCGCCTTCAATCCTTTGGCTGCGGGCAGCATCGCCGAAGCCGGTACGCGGCAGTCGGTAAATGCGAGGCTCGACGTCACCGACGCGCGCATCGACAGCTTGCCATGCAATGCCGATGTGCTGTAGCCGGGCGTCCCGGCTTCCACGACAAAGCCGCGAACGCCTTCGTCCGTGCGAGCCCACACAATGGCCACGTCGGCGATAGAACCGTTGGTGATCCAGGTCTTTTCGCCGTTCAGAATCCAGTGATCGCCATCTTTCACGGCACGCGTCAACATTCCCGCGGGATTCGAACCGAACATCGGCTCGGTGAGGCCGAAGCAGCCGATCGCCGCGCCCGATTGCAGCTTCGGCAGCCACTTCGATTTCTGTTCTTCCGATCCGTACGTCAACAACGGGTACATCACCAGCGCGCCTTGTACGCTGACAAAGCTGCGCAGGCCGGAATCGCCGCGTTCGATTTCCTGCATCACCAGGCCGTATTCGACGTTGCTCATTTCCGCGCAGCCGTAACCGCTGAGGTTCGCCCCGAAAAAGCCCATTCGACCCATTTCCGGAATCAGATGCCGAGGGAACGTGCCATCGCGAAAATGATCCTTGATGATGGGGATGACCTGCTCATCCACAAATTGGCGCGCCGTCTGGCGAACCATCTTTTCCTGTTCTGAAAACAGGCTGTCAATGAGCAGGTAATCGACTCCGGGAAAACGGGCCATAACCCTTTATCCTACGCGTTTAGGCGAACGCTTGCCGCAGTGTCGCAAGGCTCTTGGGCACAGCCGTCGACGCCGCTTCGTTACCTTCCATCTCAAGCGAAATCCAGCCGTGGAAGTTCGCTTTGCGCAGGATGCCGGCGATCTTTTTGTAATCGAGATCGAGCGTGTACCAGACGCCTCCGCCGTAATAGGTCTTGCACTGGACGATGGTGGCGTGCGGCGCAAGCTTTGCGATTTCCGGATACGGATCGACGGGGTGATTGCCGGTATCGAGGTTGATGCCCAGCCAGGGCGAGTTGACGGCCTTCCAGATCTTCAACACGTTGTCGACGCGCGTTGTAAGGCCCCAGTGGTTTTCCAGCGCCATCATGACGCCGGTCTTTTCCGCATGCGGAATGCAGGCCTGAATCGAGTCGATACACCACTTGAACGCGTCGTTATCGGTGTACCCCTTGATGGGCGGTTCTTCACCCTTGGCCTTCATCAGATCGTCGAAGCTGGGTATCGTCTTCCAGCGGCCAGAGTTCAAGCGGATTGCGGGAATACCAAGCTGCGCGGCGATGTCCATGCACTTCTTGGTGTGGTCGATGTGCTTCTGGCGTTCGCTGGCTTCGGGCGACACGAAGTCCTGATGGATGGACAGCAGCGGGAAGCACAACCCGTTTTCGAAAGCCATCTTCTTGAGCTTGTTGCAGTAGGCCGGCGTCTCGTTGTCCATCTGCCGGTGCAGGATCTCCACACCGTCGAATCCAAGTTTCGCGGCATCGAGGATCACGTCCTCAATGGGCGTCTTCGTTCCTTTAAAGTGCCAGTACGAGTACGTCGAAACGGCGATGGGAACGTGTTTCTTCGAAGTATTGTTGGTCGTCTGCGCCTGCGTGGCAAGCGGCAGGGCGGCAGCGGCTCCTGCAACCGATTGCAGAGCGCCTCGGCGGGTGATTGGCATGTCCAATTTTACTGCTGTTTTGCGAGGAGTTCGTGAAAAGCCTGGCGCGCTTGCTTCATTTCCGCCGCCAGTTCACCTGGCTTTGCGTATTGGCCGGTGGCGCGCTTTTCTTCGAGATGAAACTGGCTGGCGTGCGCGGCCAGAAAGATGTCGCAGGGTAGCTTTTCGAGCGTGTCGAACGTGTGTTCAAAATCCGCGACGATGTTTGCGTACCTGGGGTTGCCCTTCAACCGGTACCCCGGCGCCGTAAAGCCGCACACCACCACCGCTGTCTGATTACCAACCTCTGCCGACCAGGTGGTGCAGCCTTTCGTATGGCCCGGCGTGAGGTGGGCCCGCAGCCGGATCGTCTTGCCCAGCGTCAGTTTCTCTTCATCGGAGATGAACCGGTCCGCCTCGACGGGTTCGAACTGAAAGCGGTCCTGAAACGCAAAGTCGCCCTTTCCGCCTCGCGCGGCGAGCCTGGCATCTTCGACGGAAAGCAGTAGTTTTGCGCCTGTCAGGCGCTTCAGTTCCGCGATGCCCGCCGCGTGATCGAAGTGCGCCTGCGTCACCAGCAGGTACTTGATGTCGCGCATCCGGAAGCCCAGTTTTTCGACATTCGCTTTGATGAGCGGAACGGTTTCGCGAAAGCCGCTGTCGAGCAGAACATGGCCCTGATCCGATGTGAAGAGGAAGGACGACACGTCGCTTGCGCCGACATAATACAGGTTGGCGGCCAGCTTTACCGGTT
>JAFDVT010000266.1 GCA_018268875.1 Acidobacteriota bacterium | reverse complement strand
CGGGCGTAATCACATCGTCGAACCCGATGTCCAACTGCATCGGCACGCGCGCCCCGCCAATCGACGCATGAAACCGGACGCGAACGCCCTCGTACTGCGCATCCTCCGTAATCCGACTCGCCTGAATCGCATCCCCCGCAAACACAACGCCGTCGTTCGGAACCGCGTTCGCGCAAACGTCGGCCACCATCTGCCGGACATGCTCCAGCGTGTTGCTGGTCTTTCCCGCAAAGTCGATGTCCATCGTGGGCCTCGACAATGGAGCCCTCCACGCCGCCAACAGCAGCGCGCCCTTCAGGATGAACCGGTCCGCATACGGCGAACTCGCCAATCGAAACAGAAACCGCTCCATCGCGAAGTACTGCAGCAGTTCCTGAAATGCTCGCCCTTCACTTCGAGACCGGTTCAACAACCGCTGCCGGACCGACGCGCCGGCATCCACCCCAGCCTTCACAAAATAGCCTCCAGGTAGGGCGTCATCACGCGCACCACCCGGTTGATCCGCGCGAACTCCAGCAGGCTCGCCCGGTCCGGCTTGCGAGTCCGTTCGCGGTACATCCGCAGCGCCTCCACCGCAAGGTCCGTCCCGAGTTTATTGCGGTACTTGAAGCAATCGGCGATCGTCTTTTCCGCCGAAAACATCCGTACTTTCACCCCATCGATTCGGGTCACCTTGGCGCCCGCGCGAAGCGAAGCAGGCGAGTACCAAAACACCCGCACCGGAATTCCATCCACCTTCGGAACCTGCGAGTGACCGGGCATCGCGATATCCACCGCATGCGGAACCTGCGTCGTCAGCCCATGGTGCGCCAGCGCCGAGATCAGGCAAACCACCGCCTTCGGCAGCCGCGATGCCACCACCATCAAATCGGGGTTACCCGCACCTCCCGCAAGCCGGTACACTCCTCTGCCAACCTGTTCCAGCGCCCCTTCATCCCGAAGGCGGTACAGTGTTCGCGGATGGACGCCCGCACGCAGGACATCGCGAGTCCGCAGCACGCCGCCCTTTCGCGCAAACATCCGCCTCATCTTCTTCTCCTCTTTCACCCTCTTTTTCTCCATGGATAAACTCCTCGGACACTTCTCATATTATCCGATGTTTTTATCCAACTCCTCCCTCACTTCACCTGCGAAAACCCCATTGGCGACAGCAGCACAGACGAAATATTCGACACCACTTCCGCATCCGACAAACCCGGCGTCTCCCGCAGTTTCGCCCACTCCGCATCCTTTCCAAACGCCTGCCAGACCTTCTCTCTCGCGGCCAAATTTTCGTACCCCAGCATGTACACCAGATTCGGCATCCGCCGTCCGATCACCGTCGTCCCAAACAGCACCGGCACCATACCGAGGCGCCTAAAAATCGCCATCTCCCCATCGGCGAACATCTTCACCTTCTTCTCGAGCGTCGCCGTCGTATTCGATTCGTACGTCCGCAATTCGAACACGAGGTTCGCCCGCTTCCCGTCATGTTTCGGAACCTCGATCGCCGGCATCCACGACGCCGCCCGCACCACCGAATTCTCCAGCCGCACATACGGCAGCCCAGGACTTTCCAGCAGCTTCGCCGTCGCCTTCCGGTACCCCGCGTCCTCGTGCATCTTCGACCGTGTCTCCTCCATCGCCGCGAGCGACGGATACTGCACGATCGCCATGATGTACGGCCCATCCGGCGCGATCAGGTTGTTGAACACCCCCACCGGACCCGCGCCGTACTTCTGTAGCGCCGGCATCGTATGTTTCTCGATGAACTCGGCCATGCGCTGCCGTTGTTGATCCGCGCCGTTCCGCAGATACGCGATCCGAAGTTCGAAAACACTGGGCCGGGACACCTCCGCGGCCTGGGAGGAACTCACCGCGGCGGCTCCTGCGGCAGCGGGTAAAAAGCGTCGTCTTGTCATTCTGATGCCTATCTTAGTTGATATTCTTGAAGACTCGGTTGATATTCTTGAAATACTCGCCAGCCGGCATTACACCGACCATGCAGCATCTTGATCAAAGCCTCTTCGAACTCATCACGCAGACCTCCTCGAACCTTCCCCCCGATGTCCGCAAGGCCATGGGCGAGGCCATCGTCGGCGAGACACCCGGCACGCAGGCCTCGCAGGCGCTCAACATCATCGCCACCAACATCGACATGGCCGCCGATGCCGAATCGCCCATCTGCCAGGACACCGGCATGCCGACCTTCGTCATTCACACCCCGGTCGGCGTCAACCAACTGACGATCAAAAAGGCCATTCGCAACGCCGTCGCCGAAGCGACAAAAAAAGGCAAGCTGCGCCCGAACTCCGTCGACTCCATCACCGGCGCCAACAGCGGCAACAACCTCGGCCCCGAAACCCCCGTCATGCACTTCGAGCAATGGGAAGAGGACGAGATCGAAATCAAGCTCATCCTCAAGGGCGGCGGCTGCGAGAACAAAAACATCCAGTATTCGCTGCCCTGCAACGTCGAACACCTCGGACGCGCCGATCGCGACCTCGCAGGTGTCAAAAAAGCCATTCTGCATTCCGTCTGGCAGGCCCAGGGCCAAGGCTGCGCGCCCGGAGCCATCGGCGTCTGCATCGGTTCCGACCGCGCCCACGGCTACATGCTCGCAAAGCAGGAACTCTTTCGTACCCTCGACGACGTCAACCCCAACCCCATCCTCGCCAAGCTCGAAGAAGAGATCATGACCGAGGCCAACTCCCTCGGCGTCGGCGCCATGGGCTTCGGCGGCAAAGCTTCCCTGATCGGCTGCAAGATCACCGCCGCCAACCGTCTGCCCGCCAGCTTCTTCGTCTCGGTCGCCTACGACTGCTGGGCGTACCGCCGCCTCGGCGTCCGTTTGAACGCCGAAACCGGAGCCATTACCCATTGGCTCTACCGCGACCCCGCCGAACCCGTTCGCAAGATGGCGATCGCCGAAGGCTTCCCGCTCACCGGCAAGGAAGTGGTCCTCAACTCACCGGTCACCGAAGAACAGGTCCGCCAGCTCAAAGTCGGCGATGTCGTCATCATCAACGGCGACATGTTCACCGGCCGCGACAACGTGCACCATTACCTGCAACATCACGACGCTCCGGTGGACCTCCAAGGCGCGGTGCT
>JAFDVT010000265.1 GCA_018268875.1 Acidobacteriota bacterium | reverse complement strand
TGATCGAGAGGCTTGTTCGCGCGCTGTCCTATCCCGGCTCGACTGTCCTCGACTTCTTCGCCGGAAGCGCCGTGACCGCTCGCGTCGCAATCCAAGAGGGGCGCAACAGCATCAGCACTGACGCGGACCCTGTGTTCCGCGAGTACATGGCGAAGCAGCTGGAGTTCCTGAAAGCAGACGGGCTGCTGAACAGTGTCCGCGATTACGAGGTCGTTGAAGGACTCGAAAATCTCGACCCGGCTTACGCTGGACTTGCCGACGCCGTTCCAGTCGCGGCGGAGTAGAACTAGCCCAAGCGCTTACCACACGCGGCGCGCATATTCTGGGTCTGACGCTCCGCCCCGCACCCGAAGGCGCGAGGCGGGCAACGTCAGGCCGGAGGAGAACCGTCCCCGCTGCTGCGCCCGATGTTCTTAACGAGGGTCGGTTCGCTTAACCTCGGCTCGGCGGACTCTCACCGAGCACCGTGACGGGAGTCGTCGGCTCTCCTGTTACCGTCACGGCTAAACTTCGCGGCATGACTTGGGTCCGTTGCAGAGGCGCAGTGCAACTACGTCCTCGCTGAAGAAGGGCTTGGCGCACGCCATGCACTTGCGCCAGCCGACACGGCGAACCACGCGCGGCGGGTTGTGGTCAACGTCCAGCACCGGCTCGCGGCGTACACCTCCGTCATATGCCCACGGCTGCGGCTCAACGAAGCCGTGCGAATGGTGCGTGGGGCGATTTGCCGCCGCTACAGCACTGACGGGCTGCGCCGCGTGCTGCACACTCACCGCCACATGCCTTCGCGGCACCAGCGACGTATGGAGGCGACCACCGCTGGCATATCCCGCTTGTCGTAAATGCCAGCGTCCATGCCGCGCTGCATATCGGCGGCAAACTCCTCGGGCGTGCCGAAGAAGCGGGTCCACGGCGACGACCGCGCCTGTTCCAGCCGTGCGACCCGACCGAGGAGCGAGCGCACCGACACGCTAGCTGTCCTTCTTGAGGCGCTGGCTCAGCTTGGCAGCGGCACGGAGGTTCGCGGCATGGTAGAGGTCGCGCATCCGTCCGCGCTCCTCATGCTGCTTCAGCAGCGCTTCCTTCTGTTCTTCAGTGAGCACGGGGCATAGCTCCCAGACTGGTGAGAACCTCGGTCGCATCGGCGCGAACGCGAGGGTCAGCGTTGTGCAGCGCCGGGGTGCAGTGCTTGACGCAGTACTCGCGCCACTGCTCCTCGGTCATATCGGACAGAAAGTCGTCCACGGTGATGCCGCAGAAGGTGAGCGCTTCGACCATCGGCATTGGCAGCACCTTGACCGGCGGCTTCCAATCACCCGCGAGGGTCAGCGCCCGCGTGAGCGCCCGCGAGATGACCTTGTCGTAGTCGGCTACGGGGTCGAGCGCCGCGACCTTCCCGCCAACTGTGGTGACCACAACCACGTCCCCATAGCCGGGGCGCAGCGCAGCCACGCACGCGCCGTTGCGTCGGTGAATGTACGTCATGCTGGCAGTGCCTTTGCTTCAAGGAGAATGATGCGGTGCTCCAGCTCCTCCACCGCACGCACGCTGGCGACGGACTGGATGCATCCGATGAGGGTTCGCGCTGTCTCAGCGTCCAGCTTGCCTTCGCTCACAGCGAGCAGGATTTGATGCGCCTGCTCAGCGAGCGGACGCGAACCGTCTAGCTCGAACTGGACGCGCTCGGCCTGCTGCTTGAGAGCGGGTGCAACGCGGCTGAGAACGAGGTTCGCTGCCTGAACGTCACCCGCGAGCGCTGCTTCAACTACGACACGAGCCACCTCTGGTGCGTCGTCCGCGAGTGCCTGGGTGACCTTCGTGCGCTTGTCGATCACTCCCGGCGGTCTGCCGCGAGGGTTGGGCGACGGCATACCTTTCACCCATTTGCGCGGCGGTTCTGGTTGAACGAGGTCGGTCATGCGGTTCCTCTGATCTCAACAGGGGCGGATCAAATGAGGTCGCGGAGGATGAGCGCAGCTTCCGCCTCGCTCTTTGCCTCGCGCAGCTTCTTGACCTTGTGACCGGGCGCACCGACTGCCTTCTCGAACTGACCGAAGATCAGCGGGGCGTTGCGCTCGATTAGGTCTTTCGCGCCCTGCATGACTTTCAGGCGCTTGGCGGTGCTCGGGTTGGTCCGCTCATGGTACAGGCGGAGGAGTATCTTCTGCATGTTGGCGTCCAGACCGCTGAGCATCGCAGGAGCGCCGAGCACGGCGGTGGCAACGTCGGTGTCACCGTCCTCAATCGCCTTGCGAATGGTCTCCATGCGCTTGCCGGTCGGCAGCGCTTTCACGTGAGCGCGAACCTCGGCGCTGATGGAGGCAGCGGCACGCGCCACCACCGGCTGCGTTAGGTCCGCTTCCAGCGCAGCGATGCCCTTCTCCAAGTTGGCGCGGGTCGTGTCGAAGGTCCGGGTCACTCGGTCGAGGTGCTTCCGCGCAAAGTCGTCCAGCTGGATCAGGCGCGCTTCCGGCGTCCACGCCAGATTGCGCTCCACCTTGTCCTTCGCGGCGTACACCTCGCCGATGGAACGGTACGCGGCGTCAAAGGCGGTCTCCGTTGGCGCGAGGACCGGCGCGGTCTCGTCGTCGTACCCTTCCACCTCGCGCACATTCAGCGGATGCAGTGCGGGCGTGATACGCGGATCAATTTCGGTGCTCATTGTGTCCCCCAAAGATGAGATAGGCTTACTATCCGCTGTTACGGTAACGGGGAGCAGTATAGGTCCGCAATAGTATCAGCGGTTTACAGTACAAGAACAGCATTTTGCACATCTGCGGTTCGCATCTACTTGCAGCTTACCACAGGGGACTAGGCATAAATCGTAGCAGATCGTAGCCGCTGTTTAGCGCCACCATGCTACGAATCGTAGCCGCACGAAGGGCAGCGTTTCCAAGGGCTTCGCCACAATCGTAGCAAAAATAGCCGTAGCCGCCGGGCCGTTTCCCCGCGCGCCGCGCCGCATAGCATGGCACAACGACGGTTTTATTAAGGTAGTACTGTCTGTGTAAGGGCTAGCTGCTCGTCTTCTAAGCCGATGTTTACCGGCAGCGAGCGCTGCTCCCGGAGCACTGTGGCTATTATTGCTACGATCGCCGTTTTTCGCCCCTAAGTGGCTGTGTTGCTTGGCGCTGCACCGTAGCCGCGTACCGGCTACGATCATGCTACGATTGCTACGATTGCGGCGCTGCCCTGT
>JAFDVT010000264.1 GCA_018268875.1 Acidobacteriota bacterium | reverse complement strand
TAGGCATTGGCGCGGTGGTTCTTGTGATGTTGATCTACTACAAGAAGGCCGGCATCAACGCGGTGATCGCGCTGGTGTTGAACGCCATCATCCTGCTCGCTCTGCTGGCCTACTTTGGCGCGGTTCTGACGCTGCCTGGCATTGCCGGATTCATTCTCACCATCGGCATGGCGGTGGACTCCAACGTTCTCATCTTCGAGCGTATCCGCGAGGAGTTGAAGTCGGGCAAGAGTCCTGTGGCGGCGATCCAGGCGGGCTTCGGAAAGGCCTGGTGGACCATCGTCGACACGCACGTCACCACGGTGGTTTCCTGCGCATTTCTCTTCGTTTTCGGGTCCCCGCAAATTAGGGGATTTGCCGTGACGCTGGTCATCGGTTTGCTCGCCAATGTGTTCACCGCGGTTTTCGTGTCCAAGGCGATCTTCGATTGGGAAATGTCGGGCAAGAAAAACGTGGAAAGCTTGAGTATCTAAGCTCTTCGAAATCAATGCCTTGGGGTGGGTTCGCAAAAAGTACCGAAAATGTTTTGGTACTTCCTGCGCGCAGAGTGTTTGAACCCGCCCCGGCTTATGTGATACAGTCTCAAACACTCTTTCAGAGTCAGGAACAAATAGGGTGACACCGGTGTCCAAGTCAATCAGGAGCTTCTCTTACCAGAACTCCTGCCCAGTCGAGGTAGCAACACCCTAGTCAGACCGGTGTCGTTTGCAGTATGGAAATCTTCAAGAATACAAACTTCGACTTTTTGGGCAAGAAATGGCCCTTCATCATCGCATCGCTGTTGCTGACCCTTGCGGGGATCGTCAGCCTGATCGTCAAGGGCGGTCCGCGGTACGGTATCGACTTTCGCGGCGGCGTTCTGATGTACGTGCGGTTCAACTCGGAGCCGCCAGAGAACAAGATCCGCCAGGCATTGCAAGCCAAGATCCCGGGTGAAGTGATCATCCAGCGGATCTCGGGCACGAACGAAGTGATCGTTTCGACCGAGCTGTCGCAGGACGAACGGGCGCAGAGCGAGAATCGCCAGAAGATGCAGGATATCTTCGCGGCGACCTTCGGCCAGCAGAACGGCAAGCGCGACTTCCACAACAGCAGCGCGGAAGATCTGATGAACATCCTGCGCGCGGCGCCGACCGGCCTGACCGGTCCCCAGCTGCAGGAAGTTGTGCAGACGATTCTCGACTATCGCAACAAGCCGCCACGTTCCGGGTTGATTGGTTCGTTCGACGAGCTGAGCCCGCTGCCGGGGGTTTTGCCGGTGATCGTAAATACGCTGAAAGAGCAGACCTACCTGTCGCCTTTCGCGATTCGCAATATCGAAGTGGTCGGTCCCAAGGTCGGCAAGGAATTGCAGACCAAGGCGCTGAACGCGACGCTGCTCGCCTTGGGCGGAATGCTGATCTACATCGCGTTCCGTTTCGAATGGATGTACGGCGTGGCGGCGGTGATCGCGGTGCTGCACGACACGATCATCACCATTGGCATCTTCTCGCTGGCGAACAAGGAAATTTCGCTGACCGTGATTGCGGCGCTCTTAACCTTGGTCGGTTATTCGATGAACGACACGATCGTCGTGTTCGACCGAATTCGCGAGAATTTACGAGGCATTCGTACCAAATCGGATTTCGATTCGCTGGTGAATGCGAGTATCAACCAGACATTGAGCCGGACGGTGTTGACGTCCGGACTGACGTTCCTGACCGCCCTGGCCCTCTGGATTTTTGGCGGCGAAGTGTTAAATGGCTTTTCCTTCGCGCTCGTGGTGGGTATAATCGTCGGAACGTTTTCTTCAGTCTTCATCGCAAGCCCGATCCTGATTTTCCTTCGTGACTGGTCGGAAAACCGGAAAAAGGCGCAGACCCCGGCAGCGGCTGCCAGCCGTACTTCACAGACGGAAGCGGCCGCGGGCGGTAAGAAGTTGGCGGGTGGCCGGACCAAATAACCGTGAGGCTTCCGGCCTTACCGCAGTGTGAGTGAGTAAGTGAGTTCAAACATGCCCAAGTGTGGGTCATGAAAGGATTCGAATTATGTTCGATCAGACTTTCGTAAATGACGACGGCAAGACTAATAAAAGCTGGACCGTCCTATTATCGACGGCCTTGCAGTGCGGATTAGTCGGCATCGCCATCCTGATACCTCTGATTTTTACCGATGCTCTACCGCAGACGAGCCTCACGGCTTCTCTGATGGCGCCCCCGCCGCCGCCTCCCCCTCCTCCGCCGCCGCCAGCCACGCCGCAACCGGTTAAGGTCGTCAAGACCGCGCCCCGGCAGTTTAACAACAACATGCTAGTGGCGCCGAAGAAGATCCCGAAAGAGATCGCGATGATCAAGGAAGAAGATCTGCCCCCGCCCGCCGCGTCGGCTGGTGTTGTTGGCGGTGTTCCCGGCGGAGTGCCGGGCGGCACGGCCGGCGGCATCATCGGCGGCGTTATGGGTGGCGTTCCGACCGCCGCTCCTCCGCCTCCTCCGCCCCCGGTGAAGCAGGTGGAAAAGCCGAAGACCCCCGAACGTATCCGCGTCGGTGGTAACGTGCAGGCGGCCAACCTGATCAAGCGCGTGACGCCGCAGTACCCGCCGCTCGCCAAACAGGCGCGCGTGTCCGGTACCGTTCGCTTCACCGCCGTGATTGGCAAGGACGGCACAATCCAGAACCTGCAGATGATCAGCGGTCACCCGCTGCTTGTCCAGGCCGCGACCGAAGCCGTTCGTCAGTGGGTGTACAAACCGACCCTGCTCAATAACGAGCCGGTTGAGGTTATCACCCAGATCGATGTGAATTTCACGCTGAGCAGCTAGTAAGCTTGCTGGCAGTCCGTAGCAGTACAACCAGTAACCAGACAGACTTAATTCAACTCGCAGGAGAATCGAATGTTTCTACAGATGCAAGTATGGGGCTTCCTCTTCCTCCAGGAAGTAAGCTTCGACCCGCTCAGCATGTGGCACCACATGGGCCCCATCGACAAGGGCATCGTGCTGCTCATGTTCTTCATGTCGGCGTGGTCCATCGGCGTGATGATCGATCGCTATATTGCGTTCAACGCCGCCCGTAACCAGTCCCGTCAGTTCGCCCCGGCCGTCGCCGGCGCGCTCAAGAACGGTAACCTCGACGAAGCCATCAAGGTGGCCGACCGCTTCAACAAGAGCCACCTGGCCAAGGTAGTCGTGGCCGGTTTGCAGGAATTCAAGGCTCACCAGGCGAACAACGAAATTTCCGGTGAAACCATTGAAGCCTCCAAGCGCGCTCTCGAACGCGCCGAAGCCATCGTACACGCCGAATTGAAGCGCGGCATTCCGAGCCTGGCGACCATCGGTTCGTCGGCTCCGTTCGTCGGACTGCTCGGCACCGTCGTCGGCATCATCAACGCGTTCCGCGGCATCGCAACGGAAAAGGCCACCGGTCTTGCCGCTGTCGCCGGCGGTATTTCGGAAGCCCTGGTCACCACGGCCGTGGGTCTCGTCGCCGCTATCCCCGCCGTGTGGGCCTACAACTACTTCTCGAACCGTCTCGAATCGTTCGACGTGGAAATGGGCAACTCGAGCTCGGAACTGATCGACTATTTCATCAAGCGCAGCCAGAAGCTGGCCGCGAAGTAAAACCCCAGCAGACGTTGTTACCCGTAAGTCTGTCGAGTTGAATTGCGGCGCTAACGTGAAGGGCGGAACGAGAAATCCGTCCTTCACCTGGCAGCCCGCTTCCGGCGAGCCAGAACCGTAGGGACCAGGAGAACTTTCAATGGAAAAGAAGAAAGCCCCAGCAACAATGTCCGACATCAACGTCACGCCGCTGGTGGACGTGATGCTGGTGCTGCTGATCATCTTCATGGTTATCACGCCCATGCTTAGCAAGGGCCAGACCGTGGATCTCGTCAAAACGAAGAACCCCATCGCCATGGCGGCCGCCGACAAGGAAGACGCCATCGTCGTCGCGGTTACGCGCGACGGCAAAGTATGGCTGAGCCCCGGCAACACGCAAATGCCGCCGGACCAGTTGCCGACCAAGGTGAAGGACCTTCTGACGAACCGCATGGACAAAACCTGCTACATCAAGGCCGACAGCCGCGCCCGCTACGAGCGCGTCGTCGACGTGGTGGATCAGTTGCGCGCCGCCGGTGTGGACCAGCTGGGATTGCTGGTGGAACAGATCGACGCCCGCGAAGGGCAGTAAGCCAGTCCGGTCCGTCTTCATCATCAAGTGTCATAACGCGCCCGGGACAAGGAAAATAACAGGAGCTAAGCAATCTTATGGCAATGGCACTCGGCGGTTCGGGAGGACCGAAAGCCGAAATCAACGTAACGCCGCTCATCGACGTCCTGCTCGTGCTCATCATCATCTTCATGGTGATCACGCCCACGACGCCTAAGGGGCTGGAGGCGCTGGCGCCTCAACCCCCGCCTCCCAATCAGCCGCCTCCGCCAGATAATCAGGACCGAACGGTTGTCATCATCATTGACGCCGACAAGAGCATCAAGCTCAACACCGAAGACGTCACGGAAGCGAACCTGGGCAAGCGTCTGGAAGACATCTTTAAGACCCGCGCCGAACGTGTTGTTTTCGTGAAGGGCGATCCGAACCTCGAATATCAGTACGTGGCCAAGGCGATTGACGTCGCCAAGGGCGTAGGGATCGACAAGGTGGGTCTGATGACGCCGAAAGTGGAAGCGGGCCAGTAAGGGAGATATAGGATGACGATGATCAACCGGTATCGCCAACTCGTCCCGATCATGGCCGTGGGAGTGATTTCGAGCCTCACCACGGGTTGTACCTGGCTCGAGTCGCGCGACAACCTGAACAAGGGCGTCAACGCGTACAAGAACGCCAAGTACGCGGAAGCGGCGGAAATGTTCCAGAAGGCGTCGGAACTCGATCCGACCAACGAGAACGCCCTGCTGTACCTGGCCTCTGCATACATGACGCAGTGGATTCCGGGTGCGGATTCGCCGGAAAACAACGAACTGGCGAAGAAGGCGCGCGCTGTGTTCATGCGGGTGTATGAAAAGAACAACCGCAGCGAACTGGCCATCGAATCGCTGGCATCGCTTTCGTTTAACGAAGCAAAAGCGACGCTTGCGAGCGGCGACGGCGCCGCCAAGCGCAAGGCGAAGTTCGAAGAAGCCAAAGAGTGGTACAGCAAGCTGATCCAGATCAACCCGAAGAAGGCGCCGGCGTACTACAGCCTTGGCGTGATCGCGTGGGAAAACTGGTATCCGGTGCTGATGGAAGCCCGCAGCAAGATGAGCATGAAGCCGGAAGATCCCGGCCCGCTCAAGGATAAGAAAGTACGCGAGGAACTGAAGGCGCAATACGGTCAGGTTGTGGAGGATGGAATTTCGAACCTCCGCAAGGCGCTCGAAGTCGATCCGGAATACGACGATGCCATGGCGTACCTGAATCTGCTGATCCGCGAACGCGCTGATCTTGCCGATACGCCGGAAGGCTACAAGAAGGACGTCGAGGAAGCCGACAACTGGGTCCAGAAGACTCTGGAGACCAAGAAGATGAAGGCGGAGAAGGCGAACAAGACGACCGGTATCGTCACCGACAAGTAGTTTCTTCTGAATTTAGAAAAGCATTAACCGCCGCGAGAGCCAATCCGCTCCTCGCGGCGGTTGTGTTTTTAGGCGTTCTTCGAAGCCGCATTGGCTACGCGCCGCTCGCCTTTCTGAATCGCTTGCATGTCCTCTTCTGTTAGGTCGTCGGACCAATCTCTTGGTGATCCTATTTGCAGGTTACCGTTACACTATTTGTAGACTCTCAAGTCTCCCATGGAAGTTCCCAGCGTAGCCGTTTCCGACACTCCCGCACCGTCTCCCGCCGACCTTGAGTTCCAAAAGCTCTTGGAGGCGGTTCAGAAGCTGCGTCCCTCCGAGGATACGGCGCCCCTGGTCAAGGCCTACGAGTTCGCCAAGCGCCTCCACGAAGGGCAGTTTCGGAAGAGCGGGGAACCGTACCTCATGCATCCAATTGCCGTCTGCGAGACCCTTGCCGACGCGCAGATGGACATGGTCTGCCTTTGCACCGGGATGCTCCATGATGTCGTCGAGGATACGCCCACGCAGATTGAGGAGATCGCCAAGGAGTTCGGTCCTGAGGTCGCGCGGTGCGTCGACGGCGTCACCAAACTGAGCAAGGTCGACTTTTATTCGGTCGAACAGCGGCAGGCGGAGAGCGTCCGCAAGATGCTGCTGGCGATGGTCACCGACATTCGCGTGATCCTGGTGAAGTTCGCCGACCGGTTGCACAACATGCGAACGCTGTACGCCCTGTCGCCGGAAAAGCAGAAGCGCATCGCGACCGAAACCATCGAGATCTACGCCCCCCTGGCCCACCGGCTCGGTATGGGTAAGATCCGCGCCGAACTCGAGGATCTGGCGTTCCGCTACGTCGACCCCGAGGCGTCGGAAGAGTTGATTCGCGAGATCGAATCGAAGCGCGCGGCCAACGAGCAGTACCTCGCCGAGGTGGTACGGGTGGTCGAGGCGGGATTGCGGCGCGAACAGATTCCGGCCCGGGTCCAGAGCCGCGTCAAGCGCGCCTATTCGGTGTACCTGAAACTCAAACGCCAGAAGATCGGTATTGACCAGGTGTACGACCTGCTGGCGGTTCGCATCATTACCGACTCGGTGAAGCATTGCTACGCCGCGCTAGGCGTGATCCATAACGAGTGGCACCCGATCCCCGGTAGAATCAAGGACTTCATCGCAATACCTCGTCCAAACCTTTACCAGTCGCTCCACACGTCGGTGATCGGTCCCGGGGGGCTGAACGTCGAGATTCAAATCCGCACGGAGGAGATGCACCGCATCGCCGAAGAGGGCATCGCGGCGCACTGGAAGTACAAGGAAGGCCGTAGCGGCGCCGGTGGGGCGGAAGAGCAGCGCATCGCCTGGTTGCGGTCGCTGGTGGAATGGCAGCGCGACATGCGGGACTCTTCGGAGTTCATGTCTACGTTGAAGATTGATCTGTATCCTGAGGAAGTATATACATTTACGCCGCAGGGTAAGGTGATCGTTCTGCCGCGTGACGCGACGCCTATCGACTTTGCCTACGAGGTGCACTCGAACGTCGGTAACGAGTGCGTGGGCGCCAAGGTCAATGGCCGCATTGTCCCGCTCAAGTATCAGTTGAAGAATGGCGACGTGGTCGAGATCCTACGGCAGAACGGACACCTGCCGAGCAAGGATTGGCTGGCTGTCGTCAAGACGTCCAAGGCTCGCAACAAGATCAAGCACGTCATCAATACGACGGAGCGGGCCAAGGCGATCGAGATCGGCGAAAAGTACCTCGAGCGCGAAGCTCGCCGGCTGGGTGCGTCGCTGAGCCGGTTTGGAAAAGCCGAACTCGAAGCGGTGGCCAACGAGTACGGGTTCACCAAGATGGAGGACCTGCATGCCGCATTGGGGTACGGGAAGTACTCCGCGCGCCAGGTTCTTCTGAAGCTGAATCCGGAGTTGGAACGGAGCGAGCCGCAGCAGGAGCCGCCGGCTCCAAAGCCGCATCAGCAGTCCTCACAAGCCGGCGCCAGCGACGATCTGACGATCAAGGTGAGCGGTGCGGACGACCTGTTGCTGTACCGGGCCAAGTGCTGCAACCCGATCCGCGGCGACGCCATTGTCGGCTTTGTGACGCGCGGAAAAGGCATTGCGGTTCATTCGGTTAACTGCACAAATGTAACGAACTTGATGTACGAGCCGGAGCGCCGGATCGAGGTCGAATGGGCGCGTGCGGCGCAGGAGTCGTTCGCGGTGAAGATGATGATCTACACGGACGACCGGCCGGGCATGCTGTCCAACGTCACCACCGTGCTGTACGACGAAAACGCCAACATCAAGACGCTCGAAGCGCGTCCCGACCCGACCCGGCAGGACGACAGCGCTGTAATCGACACTACGATCGAAGTGAAGGACAAGAAGCAGTTGGATCGCATCCTTTCCGCCGTGCGCCGCATTTCCGGCGTCCGCGATGTGGAGCGGGCCTCCTAAAACGAAATGAGTATGAGTAGCGTAACCGCAGCATCCGACCCGCAGCATATTGCCATCTCGAAGTCGCGGGGCATCAAGATCGACTGGGCCGACAGGCATCGTTCCGACTATCCCCTTGCGTTGTTGCGCGACAACTGCCCGTGCGCGAGTTGCACCGGGTCCGAGGGTGGGGTTCCGCAGAAAACCAACTACACAAACGAGGACAAGAACCCATTTCAGATGTACAAGCCGCGCCTGAAAATGGAGAATTGTGAAGAAGTTGGCGAGTATGCCTTAAGGATTTACTGGAACGATGGTCACAAGACCGGGATTTACTCGTTCCGCCATCTTCGCGACCTTTGTCCGTGTGCGGTCTGCGCCTCGCGGTCAGTCGAAAAGTAGCGTTCCTTCTATCGCCTTGACGCAGTAGCCTCCCACCCGGATGTTACGTAGTCCGTCCGCCGACACGTAGATCCTGCTAGGCCGTCCGATCTCCGTTCCTTGCTCGATCAGAACCCGCTCGTCCGGTTTGGCGATGCCGTTCCTCACCAGGTACGCCGCCGCGGGACCTGCCGCCGCGCCAGTAGCCGGGTCGTCGCCGCCACGAGTGGGCTTTCGAGCGTGGACGCGAGCCTGTTTGTCCAGGACCTCGCGGGTCAACAGGTAAAAGCCGCGCTGTTTGTCCCCCGAAGCAAAGTACTGCGTGGCCGCCGGCCAGTTCACCTGGGCCTTGGCGACGGCGGCGAGCGACTTCAACATCAGGATGAGATTTGGACGCCCAGTCGACAGATTCTGAATGGGATACTGCGTGTCAAAATCATCCGGGCTCAGCCCGAGCAGGGGCGCAATAGCCGCGACCTCGTGCGTCTCGCTGGCTACCGCGTCCTGCTGGACCATTTCTCCGTAACCCGACTTGTCGAACTCCACCGTAAACTCCCCGGCGTTCAGTCGCAGCGTGATCCGGTCCTTGCCGGTGTGGGCGCGCAGGACGGCGGCGGTACCCAGAGTGGGATGTCCGGCGAAGGGAAGTTCCTGTTCGCGGGTGAAGATGCGGACGCGATGGCCCTTCTCCCCGGGGAAGACGAACGTGGTTTCGGACAGATTCGTTTCCCGGGCGATGGCCAGCATTTGCGCATCGGTGAACCCGGTGGCGTCCAGAAAGACGGCGAGCGGGTTGCCGGTGAGCCGGGTTTGGGTGAAGACGTCCCACTGCTCGTAGCGCCTGCGGGAGGCTGGTGCCGCTGCCGCCACACCAGCAGCGGCGGCAGTTAGCATCGTTCGCCGGGTTGGCATCTTATGAGTGTAGATCAGGGCCGGATGACGACCACATGGCTACCGCTGACGCCGTGCCGTTTCACCACCAGAATCATGGGGACTCTGCCGGTCTGGTCCACGATGCCTTCCACCATGTACATGGAATCGAGCAACTTGGGGTTGGCGCCGCGCGCGCCGGTGGCTTCGACGACACGCATGTTGCCCGCCGGGCGGCACTGGGCGACGTAGTCGTCGACGACCGCGATATGGCCCGGGTCACGCTTGACGCTGTTGCCGTTCATCCACACCAGCAGGTCGCCACGCTGGACAGCCAGCGGGTCGTTGACGGCTTTTGACGAGTCGAAATACGACGCCGCGCCGGTGTTGCGAACGGTGGTCGAAGAATACGTCTTCTTGCCAGCGGCGATGAGGTAGTTGGTCGCGAAGCCCGAACAGTCGATGCCAAGGTGTTCGTCGGCGTACTGCTGCACTTTTTCGGCGGTGAGCGGGGCGGCGATCTTGCCGCTGATGATGGCCCATTCGAGCGCCAGGCGGTAGTCGTCGGGGGCGCCCTTGCCCATGGCGGCGTTCAGGATATGTTCCTGATTGGCGCGGTAAAAGTCGCTTCGCCTGCCGTCCGAGGTGACGGCGTTAAAGTCGCGGCGTTCCTCGCTGGTTTCGTCCCAATCCATCATGAAGTACTTGCGAATCTGGACGGGAAAGGTGGTCTGGCGGCACACGCGGGCAACCGGGTCGTCAAGCACCGCGTTCACCCGGATGTTCCGGTACTGCGTCATGAATTCGACAGGAGTAGGCATTTTAATCTGGTCCCTGTCAGGTACAGCGCAGTCTAAGGCAAAACTGGCCCACACGGGCGGCCCCGCGCGGAATCTGCCGTTTTATGAACAGTTTGGATGGTGCCACCGCCGTCCGAAAGCGCATCGGTGACGCAGACTTCCGCAGGTGTGATCTTGGCAATCGCCGCGATGCTGTTGCTGATCCGGGATGGATCGGCGGGGTCGCCGTGGACGCGAAGCAGGAGGATGAGCGCGATGGGCGTGGAACCGGCCAGGCGCCATTCGGCGCGAAGGTCCAGTTCGAACATGTCGCGGGTGACGGTTTCGGGAAGGCGCAAAGGGAAGCTGCGGCCGGAAGGGTCCACGACGTCGATTGTGGACCGTCCGGCATCGGCTGGTACGACATGCAGCGTGTAGCCGGCCGCGCCCGGGCAAGCGCGGTACGGCGTGTCGTTCGGATCGTTTGGCAAGGTCTTGGCTACGCAGTCCTTGTGAGCGAGGCTGGAAAACACCGACTTGCGAGCTTCATCCTGCCCGGAGGTGGCGCAGGCGGTCAAAGCGACCACCAATGCGGCACCGGTACACGCAAGCCTTCTCATGATTAGAAGTTTACAATCGATGCGAAGGAACCGGGGTCGAGGCTCGCGCCGCCGACCAGGGCGCCGTCGATTTCCGGCTGCGCCATGAGTCCTTTGACGTTGTCCGGCTTGACCGAACCGCCGTACAGAATGCGAACCGCCGCGCCAGCATCTGCGCCGAACTTGGCCGTCACCAGGCTGCGCAGCACGCGATGCGCGTCGGCCGCCATTTCGGGAGTCGCGGTCTTGCCGGTGCCGATGGCCCACACGGGTTCGTAGGCGATGACGATCTTGGCGAACTGCTCCGGCGAGAGGCCCGCGATGCCGCCGTCGAACTGGGTGCGCAGGACGGCTTCCGTCTCACCGGCTTCGCGTTCGGCGAGCATTTCGCCCACGCAGACGATCGGCTTGAGGTCGGCTTCGAGCGCGGCGACGGTGCGCTTCAGAACCGTCTCGTCGGTTTCGCCGAAGTACTGGCGGCGTTCGCTATGGCCGATGATGACCCATTCGGCGCCGCTCGCCTTGAGCATAGGACCGGAGATTTCGCCAGTAAACGCGCCTTCCTTGGCCCAGTACAGGTTCTGGCCGCCGATTTCCACGCGGCTGCCCTTGGCGGCGTCCACCGCGGCGGCAATGTTCACAAACGGCGGGTTGATGACGATTTCGCAGTGCGAGGCGCCGGAGACGAGGGGCAGGAACTTTTCAAAAAAAGCCTTGGTTTCGGCGGGCGTCTTGTACATCTTCCAGTTGCCGGCCATCACAGGTTTACGAGTCATAGGATTTGAGATAAGAAGCTGGTTCCGTAGGGGACTGGTTTAGCGCCAAAGTTATCGGCCACAGTTTGGCCGATGTCCGAAAGGCTGGCGCGGATTTCCAGATCGACGTCGCGGCGGGCGCGTGGTCCGTAGACAAGCAGCGGCACGTATTCGCGGGTGTGATCGGTGGAGGCGGTCGTGGGGTCGCAACCATGGTCCGCCGTGAGGATCACCAGGTCGTCTTCGCGAAGCTTGGCGTCGAGCGAGGGCAGCCAGCGGTCGGTCTCTTCCAGAGCTTTGGCGTAACCTTCGACGTCGTTGCGATGCCCGTAGAGCGAATCGAAATCCACCAGGTTGGTGAAGACGAGGCCGTGGTCCAGATGGTCCAGCGCTTCGAGCGTCTTGGCCATGCCGTCTGCGTTGGACTTGGTTTTTTCGTACTCGGTGATGCCGCGGCCCAGAAAGATGTCGATGATCTTGCCGACCGAAGACACGCCGACCTTCGCGGCCTGCAACTGATCGAGCAGCATGCCTTGCGGCGGCGGTACCGCGTAATCCTTGCGGTTGGTGGTGCGCTGGAAATGGCCGGGCGAGCCGGTGAACGGCCTGGCGATGACGCGGCCGACTTCAAATTTGCCGCGCAGAATGCCACGCGCCGTCTCGCAGATTTTGTAGAGTTCCCACACCGGGATCACGTCTTCATGCGCGGCGATCTGGAAGACCGAGTCGGCGGAGGTGTACACAATGGGCGACCCGGTGCGCATGTGTTCCTCGCCGAGTTCCGCCATGATTTCGGTGCCGGAGGCGGCCTTGTTGCCCAGCGAATCCCGCGCGATGAGGCGGTGGAACTCGTCCATCACTTCGGGCGGAAAACCGTTGGGAAACAGCGGAAACGGCTTGTCCAGATGGATGCCGGCCATTTCCCAATGTCCTGTCGTGGTGTCCTTGCCGGGCGAGGCGAGGGCGCAACGTCCATAGGCTCCCGCGGGTTCAGCGACGGGACCGATGCCTTCCAGCCTCTTGATGTTGCCCAGGCCTTTGGAGGCAAGGTTCGGCAGATGGAGCGGGCGCTGGCGGGCGATGTTGCCCAGCGTGTCGGCGCCGGGTTCGTCGTGAAAGGCCGCAAAATCGGGCATCGCGCCGATGCCTACGCTATCGAGGACGATCCAGATGATACGGGAAAACGGGCCGGTATTGTTGCTCATTGGCGAACCGCCTGAGGAGTAGCGCCGTTCAGCGCGTACTCGATGCGTGTCGACAGCATGTCGACAAAACGATCGGGGATGTAGCCGTTGAGGCGGCTGGCGAGCTGGCCGGTTTTGTCGAACACCATCGTGGTGGGGATGTTTTCGACGCGCAGGGCGCGCGACAGGCCGTCTTCAAAGTACACGGACTTGTTCCATTTCTGTTCGGCCAGAAACGGCTTCACCAAGCCCTGATCCTCATCGGTGTTGATGGCGAGGAAGACGACGTCCTTGCGATCTTTGAAGCGTGCTTTCACCTGTTCGTAAAGCGGGTACTGGCCGCGGCAGGGGCCGCACCAGGTGGCCCAGAAGTCGAGCACCACCACTTTGCCTCGAAGGGATTTGAGATCCAGTTTGTCGCCGTTGACGCCCGATAGCGTGTATTCCATCGGATTTGAGGCGTCGCGATTGGGGTCCATCTGGCGCAGGACCTTGCGTTTTTCGGCGACCAATGCCGAGGTCCTGTCGTAGGCGGGCAGCAGGAGTTCGCCGAGGCCGGCTTCGGAACCCTTCGATTTGGTCCAGTTTTCGGCCATGAGCTTGCGGTCCAGTTCGCGTTCGGCGTCGGTGGCGCGAGGATCGGGAACCACCATCGCGTCGGCGAACGCTTTGGCCGCCTCCGCTGGTTGACCGGCCTTCGAAAGCGCGATCCCCAACTGATGGGCGGCGACTTCCGACGGGCTGTAGTCGAACGCTTTGCGGGCCGCGACGACGGCATCGGCATGCTTTCCGAGCACGGTCAACGCGCGCGACTGGAAGACGAGGCTGCGGCACAAACCGCGGTCCACTTCATCGCGACGGCGGGCCGCGTCCTTCGGGTTCGCGAGGCGTTCCTTGTCGATCTGCAGCACCAGTTCTTCAAACTGCTTGGCGTACTTGAGCGCACGCTGCGCCATATCCGGCGTGATGTTCGAGGAAGAGAGCAGGGCATTGGCGACGCGATCGAGAATCTGCAGGTCGGCTTCCGATTGCAGAACGCGTTCGCCCCACAGAATGGTTCGCGCGTCGTCCTTCAGGTCGATGGCGGACTTGGCGGCGGCCTTTTCGATTTCGAGCTTGCGCGGCGAATTCGGGAACTTGTTGAGGTGCAGTTCAAACGCGCGCAGCATCTCCACCGCCGAGCCATTGGTTTCGCTCATGACGGCGCGAAGATGATCGTCTTCGGCGGAAATTTCGGTGTTCAGGGGCGTGGGCTGCTGTTGCAGTTGTGCGAGCCAGAGCACCGACGCCAGGACGAAAACATTCACTCTTACTGGGATCCCTTCGCTGGGCTAGATGCGGGCGTAGAGGCTGATGAGGGGTTCGACGCGGCGGCGGCCGGTGCCGGCGCTGGCGTACCACCAAGCAGGCCGGCGCGGATGGCGTCCGCAAGGCCTGCCGCCCGTTCGCGCGCCATGTGCAGGTACGATTCGTTCTTCGCGACGCGATCGAGCAGCGGCAGAAACTGGTCCACGGCGACGACGCGCTTGCGGTCGGCCGCGGCGTTGAACAACAACAGCGCCTGGTTCACGCCAAGCTTGTCGTACTTCACCGCGCGTTCCAGCCGCAGAAAATGCTGCTCGGTTTCGGCGATCTTTTCCAGCCAGTCCTGCATGGCTTTGCCGGATTCATCAAGCGTGTAGTTGAACTTCACTTCCTGTTTGACGGGGCCGTCTTCCCAACGAAAGGTTTTGGTGCCCATAAAGGCCACTTTCAGGCCGCTTTCGAGTTGCCGGTTGAAATGTCCGCAACGCGCCGCGGTGTCGAACATCTCTTTGGCCTCTTCGGCGCTGAGCTGGAACTTGATGGGCCATTCGCTGTCGGCGCCTTCTTTATAGACGCCTTTGCCCGACGGTTCCACTTCCACCATCAGGTGCGGCGGCGTGGAACCCGGAAATTCGCGAATCAGCGTGAGTTTTGGCTGGCCGAACAGAGCGGCGGCGGCCGTTGCGAGAAGCAGGATGGACTTCATCATCATCGCGCCAGAACTCCGATGCGGGTGACATGGCAGATGGCCACCGCGCATGCGTCGGACGCGTCTTCCGAAGCGATAATGTCGCTCAACCCCAGCAATGACTTCACCATGAGTTGCACCTGCTGCTTTTCCGCGCGGCCGTATCCCACCACGCTCATTTTTACTTCCAGCGGCGAATATTCGCCCAATTCGAGGCCCGCTTCCGCCACGGCGAGCATCGCGACCCCGCGCACGTGGGCGAGCTTCAACGCGGACTTGGCATTCTGCGCGACGAACACATCTTCGACGGCCGCGACTTCCGGGCGATGTTCCTCAAGCACGGCGCGCAGTGCCTTCGAAATATCGCGCAGACGCACCGGAAGACCGTGCCTGGGATTGGTTTTGATCACGCCCGATACCACCAGCCGATGCCTGCGGCCGTCGC
>JAFDVT010000263.1 GCA_018268875.1 Acidobacteriota bacterium | reverse complement strand
TCGTTGGGCTGCGCGTCGATCAGGTCGCGATGCGGCAGCTCTGTCGTCGACAGCCATGCTCCCAGGCGGCTTCGTTCGTCGACCACCCGATCGTTGTTGCCGCCGTAAAACGTGGACCCGCCATTGGTGGCGATCAACACGAACTTCTGATGGACCTGGTAGTTCCGGACGGTCCACGGCGCGATGAGCAGAATAAACGGCACGACCCAGGCGGCGGCGATGCTCACACGTCCGACGCCACCGCGTACGAACAGCAACAACAGCAGCATCAGCGGAACCATCAGCAAGGTAAACGGGCGGGTCAGCGTACTCAGGCCCATCAGGACCGCCGACAGGACGACGAGCCAGATATTGTCCTGCGACCGGTTGAAGTAGCGGAACAGCGGCCACAGGCTGGCCAGGAACAGAGGCGTAAACAGGTTTTCAGACAGGAAGTCCGCCGCCAGGCAAGCGTGGCCCAGATACGGCACGGAGAGCCATCCGGCGAGGCGGGCGCCGTTTTCCGGCAGAACCTCGCGCGCGATCAGGTAGGTAAAGACGCAGGCCAGCGCGCCCAGTACGCAGAACAGCAGCCGGGCCAGTAGATAATTGGGACCTCCCACCAGCATGTAGAACGCGCCTAGAAAGTACGGAAAACCGGGCGCGCGGAACGAGGTCAGGCGGCCCGCATGGTTGGCGAATCCGTGCCCCTGGGCGACGTTTTCCGCGAGCGTATTGAACTCGTAGGTATCCGCCGTGGACGGTCCGGTGGGAGGTTCGTTCAGGTTGTGGGTGAGCGCCAAGGCCAGGGCCAGGCGTACCAGAAACGCCACAGCCGCCAGCAACCACAGATAGCGTTTGGTGGAGATCATCCGGGGTCTATGCCTTCCTCGCAGGCGGCGTGTTCATCCACTGCAGGAGCAGCGCCCGGTTGGCGGCCGAAGGTTCGACGCGGAAGAACCCGTCGTCACGAACGGAAATCGTACGGTCCGTGGTGAGCTTGCGGAAGAAGTCCGGCAGTTCCTTCCAAGTGATATTGGCGTCGTCGCCTTCCACCCATTCCCATTCGCTGCGCGGCGCATCGGCGAGCAGGCGTTGCGAGAACCACACTTCCCTGCCCTGGTCCCACTGTTCGATGGCATGGCTGGCGAACGACTGTTTCCAGCGCGTAATGCCTTGCGAGGCGATCTCCACCGTGTCGATTACCGTAAAGCGCGGCAGCGCGATTTCGTCGCGTAGCGGATTGGCGCGAGGCAGGCGGTACATGTCGTCGTTGAGCGTCGTGACATAGATAATCGCGCCGGGCTGGGCGGTGTTGTTTAACGAAGCCACACGGTCGCGCGTCGCGCCCATGGGGTCGCCGGACGTCTTGACAAGGTTTTCGGCCAGGTTCAGCAGCGGAAAGCAGATCAGAAAGACGGTGGCGGCCAGCACTGGAATGCGCTGCTCGCGAACGTAAGCCAACGCCGTGGCAAAGCCCAGGAAGACGAACGGGAACACCGGCATAAAGCGTTCCGGCGCGCTGGGTTCGAAGACGAACATCGAGAAGCCGAGCAGCGGTACGCCGCCGGCCAGCAGGACATACAGCGCCGGCCGGTTCTGCCGGAACAGGACCCAGATCAGCGCCAGCAGAGCCAGGTAGAACGCGCCCAGTTTGCCGCCCAGGGTCAGCAGTACGGAAGGCAGGCGAACCGTGTTGTACGGATCGTGGAACAGCCACCGCTTGAGCGAAATCATGTTTTTGCCCAGGTCCCATACCGAGCGCGGTACGCCGGTGACAGCGCGGGTGATCGTACGCGTCTGCGCGTTGCCGTTGTCGGATTCCATCACCCAGTGGACAAAGCCCGACACGCTGCGTACGCCACGGCCCGCGGCCACGATGCCGAACGCGAGCACGGTCACAACGCTGAGCGTCAGCAGAAAGTACAGAATCAGCCGGGTGCGCGCCTGCCGTCCGGGTTCCTGATCGACGGGCCAGAAGGCGAGCATCGCCAGCGGCGCGAGTCCGGTGAGGCTATACGGGAACCACAGCATACACGCCAGCGCGAACGTACAGCCGGCGGCCACCGCGTACCAGCGGCCTTTTTCGAGCGCCACCGTCACCAGGGCCAGCGTCAACGCCGACAGAGCCAGCGCGGGGACGTATGGCGCGCCCGAATGGCTGTAGTTGAGAAAGGAAATGGTGCCGCTCATGGCCAGCACGGCCAGCAGTGCGGGCAGCGGTTGCGCGCCGACGCGGCGCAGAACAAACAGCATCGCGAACAACGCGACGATCGAGCACACAAACGATGTCTGAATCAGGAACCGCGCGGCGGCTTCCTCGGCGGTGTCGCCGAACCAGTTGGCGTACAGGCTGCCGAACAGGCTGAGTCCCAGGTCGCCCCACGGCCGCCAGAACAGATGGTTGAAGTCCCAGAAGTCGCTACGGGCCCCGGCGCGATGGCGCAGGATGTCGCCGACATAGCGCATGGTGTCGCCCATGTATTCCTGGGCGAACAACAGATAGCAGATGAGGAACGAGACAAGTGTAACGAGGTAGGCGGCGGCTTTTTTCATGCTCAAAGAGTGAAAAGGAAAGGAATTCCGTGTGCCCGCACGCGGTGAACCGAAAGCTTTTCTGTTTCTCCGTTCATTTTACAAGACCCTCTGTTACAGTAAGGGCACACGCATGGCGGACGGTTCCTCCCGCAAGAAGGCCTGGATCTGGCTGCTGCTGTATTCGCTTTTCGTTATCCACCTGTCGCTGTATCCGTGGCGGTTCGAACCCGGCCGCTGGAAGCCCTGGACCGGACTCCTCCCCGAAACGCGCGGCACCTGGATGGATTCGGTGGCGAACATCGTTCTCTACCTGCCGTTTGGCCTCGCCGCGTTCCGCTGCTTCCCTTCCCTGACCCGCGTCACGCTGGCCGGCGCGCTCCTGTCGCTATCCATGGAGTGCCTACAGATGTTCGCGCCGTACCGCGACAGCAGCCTCCGGGACCTGTTCTGTAACACTCTCGGAGCGACCCTGGGCGCTGTTACCGTACTGTGGGCACAACCGTTCCTGCCCCATCGGAAAAAGCAGCGTCTGGACCCCGTGGAAGCGATCTTCTTCCTGTGCTGGGTCCTGTGGTTCACGTTCCCGCTGATTCCGGTTCTGCGCGTGTCGGCCGTGCAAAGTACCTGGGCCTCGCTATGGCATCCCGGTTGGCCGCCCAGTCTGTTTGCCGTGCTCGATCCTTTGCTGGGTGGCTGGGTACTGGGGACAGTTCTGCGCCGCCGGCCGTTGTGGCTGCTGGCCGCGCTCGCGGTGCTGCCGCTGCAGGGCTTTTTCCTGAACCAGACGTTTTCCGTATGGCGCGTGGTGTTCGCGATCGCCGGCAGTGGCGTTGCAGCGTTGCTTGGTACACCGAAGAACCCGGTGGCCGCCGCCGGTCTGTTATGCCTCTGGCTGATGGCGCGGGAACTGTACCCATTCCGCCTGCCGGACGCTGATGCTATGCCGCTTCCCTTCTCCTGGGTGCCGTTTGAAGGCCTGCTGCACAACGGCCAGGATTCGTCCTACCGTACGCTGTTCGGCAAGATGTTCCTGCATCTGTCGGTGGTGTGGGGCTTGCGGCGAGCACTTCCGGGTGGACCGTGGATCGTTCCATTGGCGATTCCGGTCGCGATCTCGTTCGCCTGCGAATGGATGCAGCGGTATCTGCCGGGGCGTACGCCGGAGATCACCGAACCCTGCCTGAGCGCGCTGGCGTTTCTGCTCCTGGCGTTGGCGCAAGGCGGAGGCCGTTCGCAAAGCGCTTCTCAAGGCGAATGATAAAATTCAATTTCCCCAAATGACAACGGCAGCCGCAGTTGCAGCAGTAACGACAGCCGTTTCCCTGCTCCTGATCGCCTATATCCTCGTTGGGTACCCGCTGCTTTTGCTCGTC
>JAFDVT010000262.1 GCA_018268875.1 Acidobacteriota bacterium | reverse complement strand
TTGCGCGCTGTCCGCAGCGCCAGACGGCCTCATTCTCGTGTGCGGGTCGGATGCGCCGCAGGCGAAAACCGTGACGATTGCGGCAGTATTGGTCGGCTGCGTCGAAGAGCAGTGGGTTGGGCCGTCCCTCGAGATTTAGGGACGGCACGCGGATTGCCTGCCCCACCTGAGTCGCGAAGAGCTGGCGCGCGTTGAGCCCTTGGCGTGATCTGCCTGCTTCGTCCCACGCGGCTTCGTTCCGGCCTGCGATCCGATCCAGCAAGCGGAAGTATGAGTCCGGCCATTGAACAAGATATTGATGAGCGTCTTTGAGGTGATCGGCGATTTCGGCGATCGCGACCTTGGTTGAGAATCCTCCTGTCTTGGGATCATGAACACTCGATTTTGACCCGAGACGTCGATCCTGTTCCGGAGGGGTCGAGGCGGCCGTCATGACCGTGTCGATCACGCACAGGAGATCGAGGGGAGAGGCCTCTGACAATGCCTCTGGACGGTGGCCTCGCCCTTCGACGCCGAATGCACCGGAGATCCACATCGAGATGTCTTCGAGCTGCGGCGAGGCCTCGGCCGAGTTGAGTTCGCCCCACGGTTGTCCGCAACGGCAGGACCAGGCGGTCTGCGTATCGTCGTGGGCGAGCCTTGCACCGCACCGGCACCGATCCACGAGCATCGTGTGATGCTCTGGGCAGGCCGTGACATGATGAAGGTTCCAAATCTCCTTCATCCTTCCGTTCTGAGAGACGCAGGTCGGGCAGATGCGGACCGTGGTCGATGCGATGAAGGTGTGCCGGATGGGGTTGCCGAGGAATTCGATGGTCGGCCGATGCCATGATTTCGTGACGCGATGGCGTCGGAACATCTGGTATGCGAAGTCGTGGCTTCGTTCATGTCCGGCCAATGCGCGCAACGCATGCCAGTGTTCATCTTCCCATCGACGGAGTGTAAAGCAGCCGCAGGCGGCGAGCAGGTGACGGGGTGCAAGTCCGTTGACCGTCGCGAGGCGCCGGACGAATCCTGCATGCCCCTCGAAAGGATCGGGTATGATCGTGATCGGGAGAGGTTCGATCATGCCGGAATCCTGAAGCCTGCCTTGATGCGTTCGCGTTTGACGATGCGTGCAATGGGTTCCGCGAAGGGATTGACGACGGGCCGATGCCGGTGGCTGCCGTCATCGTCTGCGCGAAGAGCGCCTTCGAGTATTCCGCGCTGCATCTCGATCGACTGCCACAGGTGGTGTTCCATGATCTTGGACGAACCCTCGGTGATCGCGGCTTCTGCGGCTTCGCGGACCAGATAGCCGACCAGGCGCAGGATGCCGTAGGTTGCTATGTGGATCTTGTCGGCGATGGGTGAGAGCCCGTTGCCGTCAACGTGTCCGAGCTGGCTGAACTCGTCGAACGGGAGTTCGTCGTCGAGATCGTTGAGGAAGGCACGGAACGTGTCGCGTTCCGCGACGGTGCCATAGCCGTAGCGTGGTATCCGGATGCGGAACGGGGTGAGCGTCGCGAGTTCATCGTTGACGCTTGGGTCGACGATGCGTTCGACTTTGTCGGTTCCGCACAGGACGAAAGGAATGGCCTCTCCAGGCAGTCCGTCGGGATGTTGGGCAGAGCGGGTCTTGGCTTTTGATAGGTCCTTGACCCACGTTGCGATGCTGCTCGCCTTCGCTCGTCCGGTGTCGGGAATCGCGTTGCTGAATTCGTCGATCATGACGAGTTCGACCTTCTGGGCGACGAACTGTATTTTGACACGGGCCGATAGATCTGCCGCCGAGCCCGCCAGGAGGCGGTCGTCCGTGATGCCCAGGCGCTGCAGCATCAGTTTGGCCAGGGAGGTTGGATTGGTCGAGTTCTTTATCTCGACCAGCAGCACGGGGCGTATGATCGACCCGTCTTCGCGCCGCTCGGGATGGCGGCTCAGGTAGCGAGAGAGAATCTTGGTCTTGCCGACCCCCGTCTCGCCGACGATGACCACGTTTCGCGGTTCTTCGAGTCCCTTGCGTCGGTCTGTTCTGACCCGGTCGAATATCCTGTGGATCGACCGCTCGATGTCACGTTCGACGAACATCTTCGCGAGTTGTTCGAAGCGGACGTCATCGGGAACTGCGGACCACGGCTGGTCGCTGGCGGTCATGGCCGGAAACCCTTCTTCTTCCGCATCGGAGTCGGCGCTGCGCGCGGAACGAGTGGCGTGACGACCGCACTCGCAGCAGCGATCGGCAAGTCGATCCCGTCGTTCACTGCGGTTGGCGTCTTCCGTCGGCCGCTATCGTGCGCGGGGCTGTTGCGGACGGTCGTGGACGCGCTTGTCCCTGCTTGGGCCACACGCCCCACGCCCTCGATTCGGGCCAGTCGCTGTCCGACGCGCACCGTGCGGCGGCGGCTCAGGAATTCGCCTCGCATGATTTCCAGGAGGCGAACCTTGGATGCGAGGAGGTCGTCCACGACGTTCGCGTTTCGAGCTTCGGCGATCGTGTATCGGCGAATGGTTCGGTGTGCGTAGAGCGAAAGGCCCGAAGCGTATTCGCGCCATTTGGGTGCCACGGGGACGACGATCGTCTCGTCACGATGCGGCAGCTTCACGCGGATCTGTCCGGGGTCTGCGGGGTGGGGGGGGAGGGGGGGGGGGGGGGGGGGGGGGGGGGGGGGGGGGGGGGGGGGGGGGGGGGG
>JAFDVT010000261.1 GCA_018268875.1 Acidobacteriota bacterium | reverse complement strand
TGGACGCCGAGGCGGAACGGCGGCGAACCCACCCGGCCGAGCGCGGCAAGGATTCCACGGCTCGCCGGTTTTCGATTTCTCTACACCAGCTTTTGGCCTTTCATACGTTGCGGTACGCCGGAACCGCGGAGGTCCATGGCCTGCGGGTGGACATCGTAGAAGCCGCTTTACGGCCGTCCGCGCCCCAGCCTCGCGTTTCGGACGACCTCGCCTTGGCCGGCGATCTCACGATTTGGGTGGACCGGGAAACGGGCCTCGTGATGATGCAGGAGTTGCGCGTCACGCGGCACTGGGGCAACTACGCGCCGGGTTCGTTGGTGCGCTACGACCTGGAATGGAACGGGCAAGTGATGGTGCCTGCCAAGATTTCCGTCACTCTCGGCCGCAACTACATCGAGCAGGTCTACACCAACTACCGGCATTTCGGGTCGGAGGCGGTGATTCAGTTCGACACGCCGTCGACAGCGCCTGGGAAGTAGTTCATTTCGCCGATTCGGCCAGAGCCTTCATCTGGGCGAGGCCTTTGTCGAAGTCCGTGCCGATCATCTTATCCATGCTCACGAATACCGCCATGGCTTTGCTCATAAAGTTGTGGCGGCCGCTCATGGTCCAGGTGACGTTGGTGCCGCCGGCCGGCGCGTTGGCTAGTTGAAAAGTGGTGATCGCGTTGGATTCAAAGGGCTTGATGAAGTTCAGGTCAATCACGACTTTGTTGATCGGTTCGCTTGAGGTGATGGTCATGCGGCCCTCGCCGACATCGTCGTTGCCAATCCAGTGGTAGGAAGCGCCGGTCCCGGAAGGGGCGCCGGAATAGTCGGTGACCATCTTGGGATCGATCTTGGCCCAGGGCGACCAGTTTTCCCACTTGTGAAAATCATTGATGAGTTCGAAAACTTTGCCTTGCGGGGCGGCGACGGTGATGGAGCGGGTGACGGAATAGGTGTCTGGCTGCATAACGACCACACCGGCGAAGACGGCGGCAATGGCGAGCAGGGCAATCAGGATCTTCGTGAGCAACGAATGGTACCTCCACGAGTGAGGCTACTACATTTGGTTCACGGGTGTGGAGAAGAGGGCAAAACGTTTGATTTTGCTCCGAAAGGCGGCACTTTTTAGGTTGTCACTCTTTTGTCAGCGTTTGGCCCTGTGCTACGATAGAAACAGCCCTCGTGAAGTTCTTTCTCGAGTCAACCCCCGCTACGGAGTAGAAAGCCTTACAGAATGAGTTTTACCGTTTTCCTCGGAAACTTGCCCCTTTGGGTGACTGCCGACGACATCAAGTCGTGGCTTGCCGCCGAGAACTTAGTCGCCGACAACGTCAAAGTCATCCGCAACCCGGAAACCCAGGAGTCGAAAGGTTTCGCGTTCATTGAAGCGCCGAACCAGGAAGAGATGAATTCGATCATCCGCCGTTTCGACCGTGCGCCCCTCGAAGATCGTCTTCTCCGTGCAAACCCCGCTCAGCCGCCGAAGGGCAAAGGCGACCGTACCAGCGGTCCCGGCATGAAGCCGGCGGGCAGTGGTTTCGAACGTCGTGGTGGTTCGGGCGCGCCCCGCTCCGGTATGGGTGGCGGTGTGGCCGGTGGCCAGCAACAGGGTGCGGCAGGTGCGAGCCGTGGAACCGGCGCGGGTGGCGACAAGCGCCGCCGTCCGTCGGGTCCGCCCAGCGCGTTTGCCGAAGAGTTGGCAAAAGCGCTCTAAGCGTTCTGGTGATATACTCGTCGCCTGTTGGTTAGAATCGCCAATAAAGGCAATACGGTGAACGAGTTCCTCATCCTTCGTGTATCTTTTGCCGTGCTTGTAGCGGCGGCAGGTTTCTTTCTCCGTCCTTTTGATCTGAGTGCTCCGGCTGGCGCCGGGATAGGGTTGACTCTCGGCGCCGTCATTCTCGCCTTCGAACATCGTATTAAACAGGTGAGCCTGAAGCGGTTAATCGGAGCCGCCTTTGGTTCGATTCTGGGTATCCTCGGCGCTTACCTCATCTCCCTGGTCATCGGTCCGGCTTTACCAAAAGACACCGCGCCTTTCGCGCAGGTGTCTATTTTGCTTTGGATGGCCTACTGCGGTCTCGCGGTGGGGGCCGCCAAGGGCGACATGCTGAACCTCGCCGCCTTCGGAGGGGTATTCGGGGGCGACAGCCAGCCGCAGCAGACGTTCAAAATCCTCGATACCAGCGTCATCATCGACGGCCGCATCGCCGACATCGCCGAAACGGGGTTCCTGGAAGGTCCGCTGGTGATTCCCCAGTTCGTGCTGCGGGAACTGCAACTGGTGGCCGATTCGGCGGATTCCGGCAAACGCAACCGCGGCCGCCGCGGTCTCGACATCCTGGCCCGCCTGCAGAACAATACCAAGCTTCGCGTACAAATCATCGAGGAAGACTTTCCGAACGTCAAGGAAGTCGACATGAAGTTGCTCGAACTGGGCAAGCTGTACGACTGCACGGTGGTCACCAACGATTTCAACCTCAATAAGGTCGCGCAACTGCACCGCGTCGACGTTCTGAACATCAACGATCTAGCCAACGCCATGCGTCCGGTGGTGCTGCCGGGCGAAACCATGCGCGTCTTCATATTGAAGGAAGGCAAAGAGTTCAACCAGGGCGTCGCGTACCTGGACGACGGCACGATGGTGGTGGTGGACAACGCCCGCCGCCAGATTTCGAAGACCATCGACGTGACGGTGACTTCGGTCTTACAGACAACGGCCGGCAAAATGATCTTCGGCAAGTACGACGACCGCGGGTCCTCGCAACGGGAACATCAGCAGGCGTCCGCGCAGCACGGGACTTAGCGGAACTTCAGGTCCTGCACACTGGACTTCAGATGAACCGCTGGTTCACGAGCAACCAGTTCGCAATCCGTCCCAATCAGACGTAGCCTCACCGTATGCGTTGTGGGTGAACTCCACTGCACCTCATCGCTGGCCCAATGCTGGTTCGCCTTTGGAGGCGGCGGCGTGGGGAACACTCCATGAGCCGCCTTCAGTGTCCACAAGTCGACCACATCCACATCCGGGGCATTCCCCGCGCACCCCGCGGCGGGCGCCGAGTGGTGGTCCTTCAGGTAGGCCAAGTACCGCCCTCCCTTGGTTACATTTGCTTCACCCAAGCCTGCAGCCCACGTGTTCGTCAGGCGTTGAGGGCCTTTGTTCCCCAAGCGGTAGCGAAACACCTGGTGGGGTTTTTCCCAAGAGGTCGACGTCGTAACCGCAAAATAGAGGGTTTGGTGTACCTCATCCCAGCCGACTACCGAAGGGTTGAGCCCACAGGCGGGGCAGGGCTCAGACGATAGCGAAGGGCACCGGTGATTGCCGTCGCTGTCAAAAGGTTCGGCACAGTCCAGCCCGCGCACAAGCCCGAGGTACGGCACTCGCCACGTCTTCGCCACCCTTCGAATCTCGATGGCGGAATCAGTAAACGTCACGTCGACTGATCCGTACCGGTTGACAGGATACGTTGCGGTACTTTGTTGAGAGAAACCAATACCGGTGACCAAAAGCAGGAGGGCGGCGCAGGCTTGAAAAAGGCTCACGCGATCCTCCAGGTCGCGCCGCGACCCCGCCCGTCGAGGCGGACCTTTCCTTCGTTCTTTAGTTGCCCGAGTACCTTCTTAATCAGTTGCGGACTCGCAGCGGGAAACTGCAGCATCAGGTCGCCCAGCGTGAAGGATGAGATTTGCTCCAGGATGCCCTGGCGCACCAGGTCGGTCTTGGCGGCGCGCGGCGATTCGGACAGGCTCATTCGCTGTTCCAGATCACGGTACCCGGAGCGGAGCACGGACAGGAACAAGTTCCACCACGGCACGATCTCGTTGGACGCATCATGCCAACCGGTGGAGCAGGCTTCGAGCACGCCGTAATATTCGTCCTTGCGCTCTTCGACCAGGCGTTCCAGGCTCGTGTAGCGGACAAGGTCGAACCCGTGCGATTTCAAAAGCAGCGTCGTCAGCAGACGGGACACGCGCCCGTTGCCGTCGCGAAACGGGTGGATGCACAGAAAGTCGAACACGAACGTCGCGATGACGATCAGCGAAGGAACACGATCCTCATCCTGGAGCCTCCGATAGGCATCGCATAGAGCGGCGATCGCCGCTGGAGTGTCCTTCGCCGGAGTCGGACGAAAACGAATACGGCGCCGCCCGTCGGGCTGGATTTCGATGATTTCGTTGTCTTTCTGCTTCCATTCGCCGGCATCGCCGGAATGCCCGCCTTGCGCCAGGGAATGGAGCTTGAGTACAACCTTCGGCGTGATCTCCGTGCCGGTTTTCGAACGAAAAATCCAGTCGAGCGCGCGCCGGTAACCAGCCAGTTCTTCCTCCGACCCGTCGCGAGGCCGCGCCCCCCAAGGACCACAGGCTTCAGGCGGTTCGGGTCGACGGTGACGCCTTCCATGCGGTTCGAAGACTCGACGCTTTGGATCACCGCCTGTTCGCGCAAAGCGGCCAGCACTTCGGGCTTCTTTCGAATCCAAAGGTCCTGCTTGCCGCGTTCCTCCATGCAGGAACCGACCAACCATGTGGTCCCCAACGGAACCGTCGCCGCGAACAGCCGGGTTGGGTTCAGAGTCAGGTTACGCATACCGAGGTAGCCTAATAATAGCTAATTTGGCGACCTCAGTAGCCAATTCCCTTAATACAGGACTTTTTGCAAGAACAAGCCGGAAGACGGGGCCGTCCACGCCGGGACGTCCAGGTTCTTGCTCGGTCGTCCGTTCAGCAGGTCCGCGAACTGATCCTCCGTGATTTCGCCTTTGCCCAGTTTCACCAGCGTTCCCGTCAATCGCCGAACCATCTTCCATAAGAAGTGCGACGCTTCGATCTGGAACAGCACCAGATGCTCGTCAGTGCCGATCTCCGCGTCCTCCACGACCACGATGGTGG
>JAFDVT010000260.1 GCA_018268875.1 Acidobacteriota bacterium | reverse complement strand
TGCGGCCGATCGCCGGCAAAAAGAACATCGATCTGCGCGTCGAATACACGGACCCCGAAATCGAAGTGTATTGCGACGCCGAAGCCGTCCATCAGATTTTGAGCAACCTGATCGACAACGCCGTGAAGTACACCCCGGAGGGCAGTTGGATTCGGGTCGGCGCCACGGCTACCAGCATCGGCGAACCCGTGCGGTTCTACGTCGCAGATTCGGGAACCGGAATTCCGCCGGATGAGTTGCCCCGCCTGTTCGAACGCTTTTATCGCGTGGACAAGGCCAGGTCGCGCGAGTTGGGCGGCACGGGTTTGGGATTGGCGATCGTCAAGCACCTGACCAAGGCGCAAGGCGGCGAAGTGGGCGTCGAAAGCGTTGTAAACAAAGGCTCTACGTTCTGGTTTACGCTGCCCGATCACGACATCGGAAAACCCGAATCCGAACCGGTGCAATCGCAATTTATGACGCCGTAATAATGGTGTAACAATACCTAAGTTACATTGAGATTGTTACGCGATGAAAAAGATTGTCCTGATTGAAGACGACGCGGATCTGTTTGCGCTCCTGAAGTACAACCTGGAAAAAGAGGGATTCGCGCTGGTGGGGTCGCAGACCGGCAAAGGCGCGATCGACCTCTGCCGCCGCGAGCGTCCCGACCTGGTTTTGCTGGACATCATGCTGCCCGATTCGGACGGCCTGGACATCTGCAAAGGAATTCGCAATCACTCGGAATTGGCGCACGTACCGGTCATTTTTTTGACGGCGCGCGCGTCGGAAACCGACCGGATTGTCGGCCTCGAACTCGGCGCGAACGACTACATCGTAAAGCCGTTCTTCATCCGCGAACTGATCGCCCGCATCAAGATTCAGTTCCGCGGGCAAAACGGTCCATCGAAGACGCTCCGCGCCGCGGGACTCGAACTCGATAAGTCCAGTTGCCGGGTCAAATTGCGCGGCGAAGAACTCGCGCTGACCGCGACGGAATTCCGCCTGCTGGAGTTCCTGATGAGCCGCCCCGGCGTCGTGTTCAGCCGCGAACAACTGCTCGATGCGGTATGGGGGCATGACCGCGCCGTCACCGACCGCACGGTGGACGTCTACATCCTGCGCCTGCGGCAAAAGATCGAGCAGGACGCGACCAATCCGTCGTTTATCCGCTCGGTACGCGGGTTCGGCTACAGCTTCGACAAGACGTCCGCAGAGAATCCTCAACCGGTCAGCGCGTAGCGCTTATTTGCGCGTCGGACACGGGATCACGCTACCGCCCGCGTCCCGGCACGTGCCGGTGTGTACGCTGCCAGTCGCATTATTGTAGGTCGTGGACCCCTGGTAGGTGCTGCCGTTCGCCGAGGTCGCATTCGTGCTCCGGCTGGCGGTGACATTGCCCGACGCGTCGCGAACCGACGAGCCCTGGCTGGTGATGGTCGCGCCGTTCGGCCTCTTGGCTCCCATCCGGCTGGTGTGTGTAGCCGAACCGTCGGCATGCACCGTCGTCCGTCCCGCGCGTGCGGCGACGCCTCCGTTCGGACCTCTTACCGCGCCGCCATGGACCACGGTGGCCCGGCGGGGCGCTGCCGAAAGAATCGAAGCCGCGGCCAACGCGACGGCCAGCATTCTGTTTTGCATCGTCGTGTACTTCCTCCTCATGATCCTGCTAACTCCGCCGGCGGAAGGAAGTTTCGATGAAATCAGTGCGTGGTGTGGTGTGTAACGACCTTGCGGAGAAACGCGCTCTCAAGTTCCAGATCGTTCACCGCCAGCCGCGCCTCGACGATCAGCTGCACGGAAGCGGCGAGCAAGAGGAACGCGCCGCCGATTCCCAGAACCACGGGGATCCAATAAATCGTCAGGCCCGCGGCGGTGAGGCCGATGGCAACGCTGGACAAAATGAACACCAGCGCCGCAGCGTACAACATGATGAGCGCCGTCTGCAGGCGAACCAGACGTTTGTGCAAGCGCCGCATCTGCGCCCCATAGTCGGCAATGCGCTCTTCCCGCATTTCCGCCGACTCGTTGATGTACAGGGTTTCCACTCGATCCGAAATCAGGCGCATGCGATCCACAACGCGCCCTAGCCGGTTCGTGCAAGCGAGGATATAGGTACCGGTGGCCGAAATCAACAGGGCCGGGGTAATCATCGCGGTCAGCGCATTCAGCGCCGCCGCAAGCGAATTAATTTTTACAACCTGGGTGAGATCCGGCCACATTCCGTGTCTAGTAGATTCTATGCCCTTCGGGCCGTTTCGAGAGCGTCTTCCACTTCCCGCCGGTAGGCGGCAAGCTGTTCGGCCGTCTGCGCTTCAAACCGCATCACCAGAACAGGCTGCGTGTTCGAGGCTCGCAGCAAGCCCCAGCCCTGGTCGAAGAGCACGCGAACGCCGTCGATATCGTTCACCTCGCGTTTGCCTTCAAAATGCTGCTTCACGCGCGCAACGATTCCGAACTTTTGATCGTCCGGACAGTCCACGCGAAGCTCGGGCGTTGTGACCGTGGTCGGCACGCCTTCCAACTGCGCCGAAAGAGGCTGGCCGCTCTTGTCGACGATCTCGATCAAACGGCAGGCCGCGTACAGCGCGTCGTCAAAGCCGTAGTAGCGATCGGCGAAAAAGATATGCCCGGACATCTCGCCAGCCAGTTCCGCCTTCTCTTCCATCATTTTGGATTTGATGAGCGAATGGCCAGTTTTGTACATGATGGCGCGGCCGCCCAGGGCATTCAACTGGTCATACATCACCTGCGAACACTTCACTTCGCTGATGAAGGTCGCGCCCGGCTTGCGGCTCAGAATTTCGCGTCCGTAGATCAGCATCAGCATGTCGCCGAAGATCACGTCGCCCTTTTCGTCGACCGTACCGATGCGGTCGGCATCGCCGTCGAACGCCATCCCCAAATCCGCGCCTTTCGCCTTCACTTCGGCGATCAGTTGTTCCAGATTTTCAGGCAAAGTCGGGTCGGGATGGTGGTTCGGAAAACGCCCGTCCATCTCAAAAAACAGCTCCGTGACGTCGCAGTTCAGCTTTTGGAACAGGCGGTGCAGCACGGGTCCCGCCGTACCGTTGCCAGCGTCCAACACGACCTTGACGCGCCGCTGAAACTGGAAGCTGGAGGCGATCTCGTCGACATAAGGCGTAACGCCGTCAAAGTCCGAAACCGAACCGCCGGGACGATCGAACAGGTCGCCCGTCTCGATCATTTGGCGGAGCAGCTGAATTTCGTGACCGTGAATCGTACCCGCGCCGCAGACGGTCTTAAAACCGTTGTATTCGGACGGGTTGTGCGAACCCGTAATCATGACGCCACCGTCGGCGGGAAGCTTCACGCAGGAATAATAAAGTACGGGGGTCGGCACGCAGCCGACGTCGTGCACCTGGCAACCGCTCTTGATCAGGCCGGCCACCAGCGCGTCGCGTAGACGATTGGACGAAAGGCGAACATCGCGCCCAACATTTACTTTGTTGCCGCCACCGGTACGGCGTTGAATATAGGTGCCGAGCGCCTGGCCGAGTAAAGTAATGCCGTCGCTCGGAAGGTCAGTGTCGGCGATGCCACGAATATCGTTTTCGCGGAAGATCGTCGGGTTCAAACTCATCTACCGGGTACGGTAGCATTTTCGGGAACTTTCCCGGCGAAAATCCGCAATGGAAGAATGTAGAACGCAAACGTGCTGACGGAACAACAGTTGGTGGATCGGATGGCGGGCGGCGACGAGGCCGCGTTCGAAGTCATTTATCACGACCACCAGCGCGGCATCTTCCGTTTTTCGTTGCACATGAGCGGCGATCACAGCATTGCGGAGGAGATTACGCAGGAGGCGTTTGTCGCGCTCATCGAGCGGCCTACGGGCTTCGACGGGGCGCGGGGCAGCCTTGCGGCGTACCTGTTTGGCGTCGCGCGGAATCTGCTGCGCAAGCGCATGCGTCAGGACTGGGCCGTGGAATCACTGCCCGACGGCGACTTCGCTCTGGCGGCGGAAGAAGACGATCCGCTGGACGCCTTTGCCTTGGATGCGGTTCGCGCGGCGGTGGTGTCGCTGCCGCCGGTGTACCGCGAAGCCGTCGCGCTGTGCGACCTCCAGGAAGCGAGTTACGACGAGGCCGCGGCGATTCTGGATTGCGCGGTGGGAACAGTTCGGTCGCGCTTGTTTCGCGGCCGTAAAATGTTGGCTTTGAAGTTAAAAGGTGCGGTACGGGTATGAACGAACGTCGTCCCAAGTTTCTAGCGGCGCTGGCCGAACAGGACCGGTTGGCGGACGCGCCCCGCAGCGTGGAACTCGCCTTGCGGGAACGGGTTCGTGCGAAGCGGAAGCAGGAGCCGGAAAAATGGTTCCGCTGGCGGTCCTTCTGGGCTGGCGCGGCGATGGCGGCCGCGGCGGCGGTGGCAGTCGCGATCTGGCTGCGTCCGGGACCTCCGGCCCAGCCAAGCATAGCGGCCGTCGCGCCCGTGGTGACCGTGACCGGAACCGAAGAATCGGCGCCGGCGGTCAGTGTCGACAAGCTGATGGCCGCATCGTCGCCGTCAGCGAGACCGGCCAGCCGTGCGAAAACGCGACTGCCGCAACCCTCCCCGGTAGCAGGCGGCGAACGCGTTCGCAGCTTTTACGCAATCTCGTACGCGTCGCCGGAACTGCTGGCCAACGCGCAGATTGTACGCGTACGCATCCCCAGTTCCGCGCTCGTGCAGTTCGGCTTGCCGATGAGCGCCTACCGTCCCAGCGGCGGCCAGGTGGAGGCGGACGTGATCTATACCGAAGACGGAGTCGCCAGGGCGATTCGCTTCGTGCCCCAGGAATTTCGAAAGGAATAACGAAAATGACGCGAAAGACTTTCATTTTGGCTCCGCTCGTCGCGGTTGCCGCAATGGCGCAACCGGTGCCCCCCACTCCTCCGGCGCCGCCCGTGCCGCCTCCGCCACCGCCGCCGCCGATCCTCGCCGAATTCGTGGCCGCCCAACCGGCGTTTCCGGCCCGCGCCGTGAAGAACATGCCGTATTCGGCCGAAGGCGTGAGCGAAGCGACGCAAACGTTGGCGGACGGGAACCGGATTACCCGGAAAACGAGTTCGTACGTTTATCGCGATTCCCAGGGACGCACCCGTAACGAACACGCGTTCCAAGGCATCGGCGCGGTGGCGGGAAGCGACTCGCGAGTGGTGTCGATTTACGATCCGGTCGCCAAGGTAAGCATCACTCTGAACCCGGATAAGACGGCCTTCCGGCACCAGATGGCGTCGTTCGACGGCGCGGACGTAAACGTGATCGAATCCACCAATGCCCGTACCGTGATCATGACTCGCGGCCGCGCGGCAGCAGGCGAGGCGGGCGCGACGACAGCGGCGCTGCCCACCATCACGCACGATGTCGTCGTCGAACGAAGCGGCATGCCGAATGTTGCGTTTGCGAGAACCGCCGCGGTCGGCGTCGCCGGGGTTGCCGGTGGCGGAGGGATGATCACGATGTCCGACAGAGGCGGCAAGCAGAGCTTCCGCACCGAAAGCCTGGGCAAAAAGGTGATCGACGGCGTGGAGGCCGAGGGCACACGTAATATCGTCACCATCGAAGCCGGCGAAATCGGCAACGAGCGCCCCATCGAAATCGTCGACGAGACCTGGTTTTCGAAGGAAATCGAGGCGCTCGTGTACTCCAAGCATTCCGACCCGCGCATGGGCGAGACCACCTACCGGCTCACCAACATCCAGCGCGGCGAACAACCGATCACCTTGTTCGAGGTTCCCGGCGATTACAAGGTACAGGAAGGCCCCGGACGGTTCGAGTTCAAAATTCGGACGCCGAAGCCTCCGCAAGAGTAACGGCGGTAAACTGAGGGTTCATGCAGACGGCGCTTCTGCTCGACCCGCTGTACAAAAAACACGATACCGGCCAAGGCCATCCGGAGCGAGCGGACCGCTATGACGCGGTTACGCTCGCTCTTTCGCATTCCGGATTGCTGGAACGCATGCCGCGCATCCAGCCTCGCGCGGCCACCGACGACGAACTGGCCCTGGTTCACGGCCGCGACTACATCGAACTGGCTCGGAATGAAATCCTGGGCGGCGCCGAAGAGCTTTCGACCGGCGACACGACCGTGAGCCGGGATAGTCTGATGGTGGCGTTAAACGCCGCCGGCGGAGTGCTGAACGCCGTCGACCGCATCTTTCGCGACGATTCCGACTGCACCAACGCCTTTTGCGCGGTTCGTCCGCCGGGGCATCACGCCTCGCCCAATCGCGGCATGGGCTTTTGCGTGTTCAACAGTGTCGCGGTTGCCGCCCGGTATGCCCAGAAAAAATACGGCGTGGAACGGGTTCTGATCGCCGATTGGGACGTCCACCACGGCAACGGGACGCAGGACGTTTTTTACGGCGACGGTTCGGTGCTGTTCTTCAGCACGCATCAGGCGCCGTGGTACCCAGGCACCGGCGACGCCTCCGAACGCGGCGACGGCAAAGGCGAAGGTCGCATCATCAACCGACCGTTTCCGGCGGACTCCGGCCGCAAAGAGATCTTCGGCGTCTTCCACCACGACCTGGAGAAAGCCGCCGCCGAGTTCCGGCCCGACCTGGTGCTGATTTCCGCGGGATTTGATTCGCGCGCCGGCGATCCACTGGGACGCTTCCGGCTCACCGACCAGGACTTCCGCGACCTGACCCATGTGATGCTCACGATCGCCGAAAAGTACGCCAACGGGCGGCTGGTGTCGCTGATGGAGGGCGGCTACAGCCTGAACGGCCTCGCGGCGGGTGTTAAGGCGCACGTCCAGGAATTGGTGGGACTGGCGCTATGAAGTTCGCAGGATGCGCGGCTTTAGCGTTCCTCTTGTGCGGCTGCACGCCGATGCCCGATTCGTACGCGCCTCCGGTGCAGCGGCAACCGGCGCTGGCCGGCGAGGCTCCCAAGGCGGCCAAGAAATTGCTGCGGATGTCCGAGGCCGAAACCGACGCCTACATCGTGCAGGACATCCCCAAAGGCGCCAACGGACCGTGGCGATGGGCAGGAAAAAAGCCCACGGTGCGAATCTTTCTGGCAAACACGGCGGCAGCGGATCCCAACACTGTCGTGCTCGTGGAGTATTCGGTGGCTGACGCGACCTTCAAAGACACAGGACCGTTGGCCTTCCAGTTCTTCTTGAATGGCCAGAAGATCGGCGAGGAACGCCAATCGAAGCCCGGCGCTTTTTCGTTTTCGAAAACCGCTCCCCCGGGGCTGCTGAAGCCTGGCGAGAACGAGATCGCGGTGGAGGTCGACAAGCCGTGGAAGTCGCCGGCCGATGGCGCGGAACTTGGTTTTATTCTGACTTCCATCGGGTTCGTCCAGTAACGGATGCAGGCCGTCTCCATTCTGTTCGGCTTTCTGTTGATCACGGCGCTCTGCGTGGCGGCGGGTTGGCCGCTCGTCACGCGGCTGCCGTTGTACCGCGAGGAACGCGGGCCGATGTCCTTTCTGCTGGGTTCGGCCATCGTCAGCGGCGTATTCTTCCTGCTTGCCAGCGTTCACATGATGCGGCGAGGCGTGGTGGTCGTCCTGGCGGTGGCGGCGATCGGCGCGGCATGGAAGTACGGCCGGCCTTTATTGCCACGCGCGTTGACGTTCGAGCGCATTCCGAAGTTCGCCTGGTATTTGTTCCTGGCGCTGTTCCTGCCCTTTACCGTCCTCTATCTGGCCAACGCGATGGCCCCCGAGTGGAGCCCCGACGGATCGTCCTACCACTTGGGTTGGGTTCGAAAGTACGCCAATGCGCGAGGCTTCGTGTCGCCG